>JAIQGB010000457.1 GCA_020072905.1 Terriglobia bacterium
GCATGTTCACGGGAACGTACCCCGAAGTCCACCAATTGCGCGACATGGGGGGATTCACGCTCGACCCCAAGCACCTGACGCTCGCCCACATGGCTCGCAACGCCGGCTTCACCACCGCGGCCTTTGTAGGCTCGAAGGCTCTGGGCCGCCAGTGGGGTCTCGAGCAGGGATTCGATACCTACGACGATCAGATGCCTTCGCGAGGACAGGCAGGCCAGTTGCCCGGCGTCTTCCCCGAGCGCCGTGCCACGGTCACTACCGACCGCGCGCTGGAGTGGCTGAAGGAGCACAGCGGCGAGAAATTCTTCCTCTGGGTCCATTATTACGATCCGCACGAGCCCTACGATCCACCCGAACCGTACAGGAGCGCTTACCCGAACGATCCCTATTCCGGAGAAATCGCCTACACGGACGAGGAGGTCGGGCGGCTGCTGGGTTTTCTCGACCAGCGAGGACTGCGCGAGCGGACGCTGGTCATCGCCGTCGGCGACCACGGCGAAGGCCTGAACGATCACGGCGAGGGCACGCACGGCATTTTCATCTACGACGATACATTGCACGTCCCACTGATCGTAGCGGGGCCCGGCGTTCCCCAGGGAAAAGTCATCACCCCGCAGGTCCGTTCGATTGATTTGCTGCCCACCGTCGCCGCCTTCCTGGGGCTGGCGCCGAATCCGGCCGTGCAGGGGGTGAGCCTCTGGCCCCTGATCGAACGCGGCCAGCAGCTTCCGGGCCAGGGCTCGAACTACGCTTACGAGGAGACGCTCTATCCCAAGACTTACATGAACTGGTCGGAACTCCGTGGCATGCGCACCGACCACTGGAAGTTCATCCTGGCGCCCAAGCCCGAACTCTACGATCTGGAGCGGGACCCGCACGAGCGAGAAAACGTCATCGCTCGCCATCCCGCGGAGGCCGACCAGTTGCAGAAGAAGATCTGGGAAGTCGTCGGCCCGGCGGCGCGCGACCTGAAGCTCACCTACGCGCCCCTTAACAAGGAAACCCGCCAGGAGCTCGAGTCGCTGGGCTATGTCAGCGCCGGCACGCCGCGGGATATTGTGCTGAACATGTCCGGGCCCGACCCCAAGGACCGCGTCTCGACGCTTGCTGCCATGCAGCAGCACAACCATTTCATGAAGGTCGGGGCCTTTGCCCAGGCGGCGCACGCCATGGAAGGCGCCGTGCGCACCGATTCCGCCAATCCTCTCGCCCGGCTCTACCTCGCCACTGCCTACGAAAAACTGCGGGATTGGAAGCGCGCCATCGACGTGTATCGTGGCGCGGTCGATATCGGCGTGGCGACGGACCAGATCCTCAAACGTCTCGGCAACGCTTACCTGCGCGTGCATGAACTCGACAAGGCTGTCGCGGCCATGGAACAGGCCAGCAAGATCAATCCCACCGACCTCGACAACCTCCGCAACCTCGGCATCGCCTATCTGCAGCTCAAGCGCGTTCCCGACGCCGAGAAAGCGTTTCGCGCCATCCTCGTTCAGGACGACCGCTACGCCTCCGCCTACAACGGGCTGGGACTGGTGGCCATTCAGCGCGGCGACGGCGACGGCGCGCGCGCCGATTTCGAGAAGGCGATCGACTACGGCCCCGATGAAGCCGAGCCGCTCCTGAACCTCGGGCTGCTCTACCAGAAGACCGGGAACAAGGAACAGGCGTTGCATTACTTCCAGCTTTTCCTCGAGAAAGCTCCGCGCGAAGAATACGGCAATTTGTTCCCCGACGTGCGCGAGGCGATTACGGAATTACGCCAGGGCACGTAAGCGTTTGCGCTGCCGGGCGCACGCGCATCTCACTTCCTCTCCACCTCTGACGAGTCCGGAAGGTTCCTCGTATTCGGGAGCGCTGGGCTGGCCATCAGTCTGCCGCCCTGTAAAGAAACTCAGCTGTGAGTGAAGCGGCGCGGTTTCGCGAGGTCATAGACCGCTCCGGAAAAGTACGCAAACGCCTTTTTGTCAGAGGGTTACGATTTCTCTTGACAAACATCATAGAGAGGCGTAATCAGAAGCTACCGAAACGGCTCGAAAGGGGCCGTAACGAGCCCCCGGCGGTCACGTGTGAAGAAAGAGGAAGAAGGTACGCAATCTATCCGGCTCGGCCCGCAACGCTTCGGGGTCGGCTATGCACGCTCCTCCCCATGCGTCGTGGTCTGTTGGATCGTCTAAAAGGAGGCCCTCATGTTAAGGCTCTGTCGAATCTTGGTCCTAGGGCTGGGGGTGCTGCTGTTGCCCGCACTCGCATTTGCCCAAGGCCAACTGGGCGCGCTGACGGGCTCGGTCCTCGATCCTTCGGGCGCCGTCGTCCCAGAAACCGCTATCACCATTACGAACGTCAATACTGGAGTCAGCTGGACGGCAAAGAGTTCCAGCGCGGGTTATTACCGCGTTCCCGTTCCGCCGGGAACTTATCGAGTGGAAGCACAAAAGGAAGGCTTCAACAAGGCCGTCGCAGAGAACATTGCGGTCCCCGTGGCGCAGGTGGTCACCATCGACCTGACGTTGCAGGTGGGCAGCTCCACGCAATCCGTGACGGTCACCAGTGAGGCGCCTATGCTCACGCCTTCCACGGCCGATGTGGGCGCGACCCTCAGCCCGCAAGAATTCCAGACGCTGCCTATTCAAGTTGACGACGGCGGGCGGCAACCCCAGAGCTTCATCTTCAGCAGTCTTCCGGGCACCACGGGGGACGCGTGGTCGGGCTCCATCAACGGAGGCCAGGAATTCAGTCACCAGATCCTCATTGACGGCATCACGATCGGCCGCTACGACCTGAGCGGTGGTTCCATGGCCGAGTATAGCCCCTCCACGGACGCCATTGGCGAGTTCAAGGTGCAGGCGAACAGCTACTCCGCCGAATACGGAGGCACGAGCAGCGCCATCGTTAACTTCTCCTTGAAGTCCGGCACCAATCAGTTCCACGGCACCGCCTTTGAGTACAACAAGAACCCCGTGGCTAAC
>JAIQGB010000458.1 GCA_020072905.1 Terriglobia bacterium
ATTGTGAAAAAGAACGCCATCTTGATGATTGACTTCGCTCTCGCGGCGGAGCGCAACGAAGGCAAGAATTCTCGAGATTCCATATACGAGGCGTGCCTGCTGCGCTTTCGCCCGATTATGATGACCACGATGGCGGCAATTTTCGGCGCCACGCCGCTCGCCCTGGGCAGCGGCACGGGGTCGGAACTCAGGCGTCCGCTGGGGATTGCCATCATTGGCGGGCTGATCGTGAGCCAGCTTTTGACGCTTTACACAACCCCGGTGGTCTATCTCTACTTTGATCGCCTCCAGCATTGGTGGAACCGGATTTGCGGCCTTGAGCGCGAAGAGGCTGCGCCACTCACGTCAGAGATTTGAGGTAGTTGGGAAGCAAACCATGAGGTCGATGAGCACGATCCTTGCAGGATACACGGGCTGGAGGAGAATCGTCTCGCGATTGTTCTACAAACCCGTTCTCCTCGCCCTGGCTGCACTTTTGCTTTTCTCCTCTACCTGCACGGTAGGGCCGAAATATCAACGTCCCAGCGCAGCGGTCCCTGGCGCTTACAAGGAACTTCCACCTCCCGGCACGGGGCAGGCAAATGGTTGGAAACAGGCTCAGCCCAACGACGGAGCGGCCCGGGGAAAGTGGTGGGAGGTCTTCAAAGATCCGCAACTGAATGCCTTGGAAGAGCAGGTCAACATTTCAAACCAAAACGTTCTCGCCGCGGAGGCCCAGTTCCGCGAGGCGCGAGACGCCGTGCGCATCGCGCGCTCGGGCCTCTTCCCCACGGTCAGTACTGCACCGTCCTACACTTATTCGCGCAACTCTTCGACTTTGTTCAACGTCCAAGCCGGCAACCTGACATCGGGCCAGCGCAACATCTACGATTTACCGGCGGATATCTCTTACCAGGCGGACGTCTGGGGAAGCATCCGGCGCACCGTCCGGGGGAGTGCGGAGTCGGCCCAAGCGACGGCTGCGCAATTGGAAAATGTCCGCCTCGCCCTGCGGGCGGCCCTGGCGCAGGACTATTTTGAATTGCATGGTGTGGATGGTGAGCAGGAGTTGCTCACGCGCACGGTCAAGTCTTTTGAGGACTATCTCCAACTGACCAAGGATCGGTTTGCGAGCGGCGTCGCGTCCGGTGCAGATGTCGCCCAAGCGGAAACCCAGCTGAAGTCGGCACAGGCGCAGCTGATCGACCTTGGCGTTGCTCGCGCCCAGTTGGAACACGCCCTTGCCATCCTTGTGGGCAAGCCGCCGGCCGAGGTGGAGATTCCGTATACGCCGATCAAATTGCCACCCCCACCCATCCCCGTTGGAGTTCCCTCCGACTTGCTGCAACGGCGCCCGGATATTGCCGCTGCCGAGCGCCAGATGGCAGCCGCCAACGAGCAAACCGGCATCTCCAAAGCCGCCTTCTTTCCGAGCGTGCTTCTCACGGGGTCTGCCGGCTTCCAAAGTGGGAGTTTTACAGATTGGTTCACTTGGCCGAGCCGCCTGTGGTCCGTCGGCCCGCAGGTGGCGGAGACTGTCTTCGATGCCGGACGCCGCCGTGCCCAATCGGATTTGGCGCGCGCAGCGTTCGATGCCTCCACGGCCAATTACCGGCAGACCGTGCTCACGAGCTTTCAGCAAGTAGAAGATAACCTGGCAGCGCTGAGGGTGCTCGCCGACGAAGCGCGCGCCGAGGATGACGCGGTCCGAGCTGCGCAGCAATCCCTTGATGTGTCCACCTACCAATACAAGGCGGGGGTCGCCAGCTACCTCCAGGTGATTACTGCGCAGACCATCGCCCTGCAAAATCAGGTCGCGGCGGTGAATATCCTCACGCGGCGTATGGTGGCAAGTGTTCTCCTGATCGAGGCCCTGGGCGGGGGGTGGGATGCTTCCACCCTCCCGACCGAACAAAACTTGATTCATGGTCGGTAACGAAGGCGCGTCGGATCGCGCCAACCTGCACGGCCAACTTGCCTCTCCCGCTGAGCGTGTCAACCCGGCGTCGGGAGAGGAGAAACCGCCGTTTACATTTTCACTTGTTGCGTTTTTCTTCGCTCCAAGTACCAGCACGGCGAGTAACCAAAGTGGGGAAACAGCGAGTGAACACAGGTCTGCTCGGTAGGCGGGTCGAAGAAATACTCAGGTTTGCCATTCTTCATGGTGACCGCGTAGTACCGCCGGATGAGGACGACTCCGTAAGGATCGTGGTTCTTCGGGATTCGGTAACGAACCGAGATGTAGTCCCCAGCGTACACGACTGCAAGCAGCAAGATCGCGGCGACCAGGATGCGCTTCAGGAGGGTAACGGGGCGGCTCAAAGCTGTGCTCTCCTCTTCCGGTACCCAGGCGGACCCAAACACCTCCGGACTCCACAAGCATCGAAGCGTTCGTGCAAGCTAGGCGTCGCTGCCCGACGCGGTGCCGATCTTTCAACAGAACTGACAACCCGAAGTAAACGGCACCACGGCTGAAGCATGTCCACGCTATGGCTCCCCTTCTAAGTTCAAGTTTGTCCCAGCAATTGTCGCACAAATAGACTTTCACGCCCTCGGTTCCGGCAACGCGACGCGGTGTCGTCAACAATAACAAGAGTCGCCACGACAACGATCGCGGAGAACTCTCATTTTCACTGGTACAGTCTTCAGGGAGCGGGTCACACACTGTAGCTCAAATTCTCGGGCATAAGGGCTTGAGGATGGCCGCTCGATTTCAACACCTATCCCCGTCGTTCATGGCCGAATGGGTAGGCCGCCTGGAGACGGTTTTTGGACTTGAAAGTCCCCGCGAAGTCCCCCAGTTGACGGAAGCGGTTGAGGCCGTAAGTCTTGCAGGATGAGTGGCGTCCCCGGCGGGATTCGAACCCGCGTTACCGCCGTGAAAGGGCGGGTAACAGCCTTTCGCGGGGCGTCAGGGTTGCCGTAAGCCGTTGCATCCACTAGGAGCCGCTGAAATCCTGCTATACGTTTCCCTATTCTAAGCCCT
>JAIQGB010000060.1 GCA_020072905.1 Terriglobia bacterium
CGACCCGCTCGCCGATCGGCGTCTGCACGATGATCACGCCGTGGAATTTCCCCATGGCGATTCCTTCCTGGAAAGTGATGCCAGCGCTGATTTGTGGCAACACCGTGGTGATGAAGCCCGCCACCGATACCCCGCTCTCCATGCTGAACATGGCCAAGGTGCTCGAAGATGCAGGCGTTCCCCGCGGCGTAGCTAACTACGTGTCCGGCGGCGGAGGCGAGGTCGGCGACCGGCTGATGACCCACGAGGACGTCAAGGTGGTCTCCTTCACCGGCTCGACGGAAATCGGCCGCAAGGTCTCCGAAGCGTGCTCGCACAACTTCAAGCATTGCTGCCTGGAGATGGGCGGGAAGAACTGCATCATCGTGATGGAGGATGCCAACCTGGAACTCGCCGTCGAGGGCGCGCTGTGGGGCGGGTTCGGCACTACCGGCCAGCGCTGCACTGCCGCCAGCCGTGTGGCCTGCCACAAGAGGGTCTACAAGGAATTTATCGACCGGTTTGTCGAGCGCGCCCGGGGGCTCAAAGTCGGCAACGGCCTCGACCCCGCCGTGCAGATGGGGCCGTGCATCAATGAGGGCCAGCTCAAGACCGTCGAGGAGTACGTGGAAATCGGCAAGAACGAGGGCGCCAAGCTGCTTTGCGGCGGGCAACGCCTGACCGGCGGCGAGTACGATTGCGGCTGGTTCCACGCCCCCACGATCTTCGGCGACTGCGATCCCAAGATGCGCGTCGCGCAGGAGGAAATCTTCGGGCCGGTGGTTTCGGTGATCCCGTTCGATACCCTCGAGGAGGCCATCGGAATCAACAACGGTGTGGTTTACGGGCTCTCTTCATCGATCTATACGCGCAACCTGAACCGAGCCTATCAGGCCATGCGCGACCTGGATACCGGCATCGTTTACGTCAACGCGCCCACCATCGGCGCGGAGACTCACCTGCCTTTCGGCGGCACCAAGCAGACCGGCAACGGCCACCGCGAAGCCGCCATCACCGCGCTGGATTTCTACTCGGAGTGGAAGTCGGTTTACGTGGACTACAGCGACCGCCTTCAGCGCGCCCAAATTGATACGTAGGGCGGTACGCGGAGAAGTCAGCGAGCGGGTCTGTCAGAGGTGCTGGAAGATTCTCCGGGCGTGGAAATGGGCTGCGGGTTGGCGCTTGCCTGCGCGGTGGGATCGAGTTCTTCAGGCAAGGGGTGAGGGCCGAGGCCAAGTTTCATGAGGGATTTGGCTTCCGGCAGGCCGGTCGCTGGGAAGCCGTGGCCCTGCTGGAAGCTGCGCATGGCTTGGCGCGTCGAGTCATCCCACTTGCCATTGGGCTCTGCGTTCAAGTAGCCCGCTTGAAACAGTCCCCGCTGAATTTCCTCGATGCGTTCCGGCTGGAGTTTCTGCCGGGCCAGTCGGGTGCGGAAGGACTCTTTGCGATGGCGCCGCCCTCGCGCCGAGACTCGGCGCGTCGTCTTCTTCCCCGAGCTCTTCGACGCGGACGCTCGCGTCGCCGACTTCTTCTGCGCCGTTGATTTGCCGGGGGCGCTCTTCGTGAGCTTGCTCGTCGCGGCCCGGACAGATACCGACCACGCCAGGGCTGCCGAAGTCAGCAAGGCAAGAAAAGTGCGGATTCGTCGAGGAGAAGCCGTCACGTTCCCTCGCAGGCGATTTTACGGCAATCGGTCGGCCAAGTAAATGGTCGTGAACGTCCGCTGCGTGCGGCGGGCAATCAGGAAGAGCACGTCCTGACCGGACTTGAGCTGACCCTGGATGCGGCTGAAGTCCTCGGCCGAGCGCAGCGGTTGCTGATTCAAGCTGAGGATTACGTCGCCCCGTTGGATGCCGAGGTCGGCGGTAAAACCGCTGCCTTTCACGTCGGTAACCAGCACTCCTCGCGAACCGGTAAGGTGCAACTGGCCGGCAAGTTCATCCGCTTGCTCGCGGGTCAGATTACGGACGGAAAGCCCGAGGACTCCGCCGGCTTCCTCGCCGCCCTCTTCCGATTCGCCCTCGCCTGCATTGCTGCCGGAGAGCTGACTGATGATTTTGTTCCGGTCGCCCACCACAATTTCGGTGGTGAAAGACTTTTTGTCGCGGAGGACATCAACCTTCAGTCTTTTCCCCACTTCAGTATCGGAGACGATGGCAACCAGCTCATCGCCACCGTGGATGGGCTTGCCGTTCACAGTGGTAATAACGTCACCTCGCTTCAGCCCGGCGTGATCGGCGGGGCTGTCGGGCTCGACGTTATTCACCACCACGCCATGATCGGCGCCAAAGCTGCGCAGCAGCGCCGGGTTGTTCTCATTCATGAACGATACACCGATGGCGCCGCGTTGCACGCTGCCCGAAGAGATGAGCTGGTTGTACACTTTGCGGGCCGTGTTGGAGGGAATGGCGAAGCCCACACCGTCATAGGTGCCGCGCCGGGTGGCAATGGCCGTGTTGATGCCGACTACCTGCCCTGCCATGTTCACCAGCGGTCCACCGCTGTTTCCCGGATTGATGGCGGCGTCGGTCTGGAGGAAGCGCTTGAACTGACCTTCTGGCCCGCCTTCGATATCGCGCCCCTTGGCGCTGAGAATGCCTGCCGTGACGGTCGAGTCGAGGCCGAACGGGCTGCCGATGGCCAGCACCCAATCCCCGACGCGCATCGAGTCGGAGTCGCCAAACTGCGCGTAAGCAAGGGAGCGCCCCGCGTCGATCTTGATGACGGCCAGATCGGTCCATTTGTCCCTGCCGATAATCTTCGCTTCATAGCCGCTCCGCGGGCTGCCCTCTTCGCCGTGCAGTTGCACGCGAATGCGGTCCACCGGCTTGTCTTCGTCTGACTGCATCACCACGTGATAATTCGTGAGGATGTAACCGTTCTTGTCGAGGAGTACCCCCGAGCCTAAGCTCGGCTGGCGGAACTCTGTCCCCGGTCCCTCGGGTCCGAATTGGAAGAAACGATCGAAGAAGTCGCCCAAGGGCGAATCGTCGGGCGTGTGGAAGCGGCGTCGCGAGACCTTGATCACCGATTCCGTGTTGATGTTGACGACGGCCGGCTCAAGCTCGTCGGCAATCCGCGAGAACGAATTGGAAAGCTCCACGGGCGAGGGAATGGGCAGCGGCGTCGCATCGGCCGCCCCCCGTCCTCCCGGCTTTGCGGCGCGCACGCCGTTCGAAACCAGCGTCCCAATCAGAATACCCACGGCCAGCGTCGCAGTAACGACTGCGGCTGGCAGCAGACGACGTCCGTTGATCTTCATACGATCCTCACCCCTCCGCATTCTTGTGCCGGCCCCTGCCGCTGGCAAAACTTCATTATACACTGCATTGGACGCTGGCGCCTCATGGCAGGATAGTTCGGGGCGTTTCATATCCATGGACGACGGTCATCGGCCGTCCGGAGACAGAAAGCGGCCGGATTCGGCAGCCGGCCGCCCGCCTTTCCGCGTGTTAGGCGACTTCTTCAGCGTGCCGGATGTCCTCCCTGGCTTGCTTCCGGGCCTTCTTGGCCTCCGCCTTGAACTTGACATCGGGCCTCAGGGACTTGATCGCCTTGCCGAGGCTCTCAGAGTCCGGTCCGGTCATCCTCGTTTTCAGTTGGTCAAAGGGAATTCCCAGGTTTTGGGAAACGTGGACGGCAGCCACAAACTGGCCCAGGTTCTTGAACCCCGCAGCAGCTTCTTGGACGTTGGTTCCCTCGGGCAGCAGCTTGCCAAGCCGTGAGGACAGTTTGGTGTTCTGGGAAAGAATCTCGGTTGGCGATTTCGGACCCATCGCCTGGCCTTGGCGAGTGCCCTGATCAATTCCGCCCATTCTTCCTCCGCGGTTCATGTCGGGACCGCCGCGGCTGTCCCCCATCCCGCGCCCCATGTTGGAACCCATTCCGCTACCCATTCCGGCGCCCATCCCGCCACCGCCGCCGCGCTGCGCGAAAAGCGGAAAGCAGCCCAGAGATATGGCCACCGCCATCGTGGCCATCTTTAATCTCACTCGTCCCATAATCCTCCTCCTTAAATGCGGCTCCCGAACAGGCTAAGCGATACCCCATCCTGTGCAAAATCAATTTCTTGCTATGGCCCTGCCAAAGAGCTCGCGTTTTGGCTTTGCCCTGTCCGGTCTACCCTCCCTTCGATGGCGTCCACCTCCCACGAGTTGCCTTGGGCAACACATCCTATTGATTGCTAGTGACTTAACGGACCACGGGGGGCAGCGCAGCAGCGGTTTCTGGGTCGAGGCTACACTGAGGGGGCTGAGCCTGCAACCGACCTCTTGGCCGGGAATTCGTATTTTATCGGACAGGCACGCCCAGCGCCCGCTATAGCGAAGTCCTATCCCTCCACCGGCGAGGGAGACGATCCGCCCCACAGCTCCGAGATAATCATTCCACTCAAGATCAGCGCGGAACCTAAGAAGATTTTGCCGCCGAATCGCTCGCCCATGACTATCCGCGAACTGAGCGCGGCGAAGACCGGTTCCAGGGCGAAGATCAAAGCGGTATGGGCCGGCGGAGTAAACTGCTGCGCCCAGTTTTGCACGGAGAACGCAAAAGCAGTTGGCAGCAAGGCTGTCACCAGGATCGCCGCGATCAGCGCCAGCGTCCAGTTCAGTCTGCCACCGAATCCCAGCGGCCAGGCGGAAGCGGCCAGCAGGCCGACGGTCAAAATCTGTACCGGAACCAGGTGGCGATAGGAGAAGCGTCGCGTATAACTGCCCACCAGGACGATGTGCACGGCAAATGACGTAGCGGCAATCAGGGTCAGGAGATCGCCGCGATTGACGGCGTGCATGCCCGAAGGCATTACCAGGAAATAGATGCCCAGCAGCCCGAGCAGCGCCCCGACGGCGGTGGCTTTTCTAAGGTGGAAGCCGTGCAGCGTCTGAAAAAACGGCACCAGGATGACGGCAAACCCGGTGATGAAGGCGGACTTGGAAGGCGTGGTGTAAAGCAAGCCGCTGGTCTGAAAAAGGTAGCCGGCAAAGAGAAAAATCCCCAGAACGAAGCCGTGCGCGAGCGCCCGAAAGCTCATCCAGCCGCCGCGCAGAACCAGAAAGAGCAGCACTCCTGCCAGGGTAAAGCGGATGGTAATGAAAGGCAGCGGGGAGGCGTCGCGCAGCGCCCCCTTCACCACCACAAACGTCGAGCCCCAGATGAAGGTCACCAGGACAAGCAGGGCTTCGGCTTTGCTCCGCGCACGCAATTCAGGCTGCTCCGCTTAAATCGTCTGAGTGAAAAGCCGTTCACGATGCGGGAAATTTGCCGTTGAGTCAAGTGGTGAATGTCGTCAGCGCGAAACGTTATGCCTCATTGCCGCACATCTCGAGGATCTCAGCATCGGTCAACAGGCGGTCGGCTTGTTTGGCGCGGGTGAAGATCCTCTCCACCAAATCTCCGGCTGGCGCGATGCCATGCTTTTCCAGCCAGAAGATCACGTTGGATTTGCCGCTCATCGGCCCGATTTCGATCTTCTGCTCCAGTCCAAACCAGTGTGAAGGCACACCGGAATACACTTGATTGGCGAGTTCGATATCGTCCTTGCGAAATGCCTTGATGACCGCCGCCGCGTGCACGCCCGTCGCGGTGCGGAAGGCGTCCGCGCCCACCACAGGGTAGTTGGCGGGGATAGGGACACCGACGGCCTCCGAAACCACCTCGCAATACTCCTTGAGCTTGCGAAGGTCGCGATCGAGAGCGCCCATCAGTTTCAGGTTCACGAGCATCTGGTCAATGGGCGTATTGCCCACCCGCTCGCCAATGCCCAGCGCTGTGCCATGCACCTGATCCGCGCCAGCCTCAAAGGCCGCCAGCGAGTTGGCCACCGCCATGCCGCGGTCGGAGTGACCGTGCCAATCAACGCGAACCTTCTCTCCCGAAGGCTTTATGACCTCCTCGCGCACGAAGCTCAGCAGCGCGCGCACGCCGCGCGGCGTGACGTGGCCGACCGTGTCACAGACCACGATGGCGCGCGCTCCGCACTCGATCGCCGTGGTGTAAAGCTTCTTGACCACTTCCGGCCGTGCCCGCGTCGTATCCTCGGTCACGTACATGACCGGCAAGCCGAGACTGCGCGCGTATTTGACGGCTTGCTCGGTGGTGCGAAGGAGAAAATCCAACGTCCAATCTTCGGCGTACTGGCGAATGGGGCTGGAGCCAAGAAAGGTTGCTGCTTCAATTTCCACGCCGGTGACCTGAATGATTTCGGCAATCGGCCGGATATCCGACTCGACCGTGCGCGCCGCGCAGTTCGGACGAATACGCATCTTGCCGGAAGCAATTTCCTGCGCCAGGCGAAGCACGTCGCCTCGGGGGCGGGGCCCCGCGCCCGGCAGACCCAAGTCCGCAGCGTCGATGCCCAGATCCTCCATCAGGTGCAGGATCTGAATCTTCTTTTCGATGGGGGGGTCGAGAACCGAGGGCGACTGCAAGCCGTCGCGCAAAGTCTCGTCATCAAGCATTGGCGCGCGGACGGGAGAAATCTCCGGCCCCTCCGCGCGGTTCCAGTCGTAAATGAGTTCGTGGTTGAGGGACATGAGCGAGGCGGCACGGACGGCGTCAGACCGGCACCCTAATGCGGGCCGCGGCGAGCAAAGTCACCGAGGATATTCACCGGCCGCTTCTCGTAGCGGAGTCCGGCACTCGAGCGGTCCTCCGGCACGGGGCGATAGAGAGTGTGGCAGCGCTCGCAGCGGTAGACTTCGACGTCTTTGCCCACTTGCTGAACGACATCTTCGCTCGGCGTGTACCAGCGTTTGAGATGCCCGACGCAAAGCTTTCCCTTGGCGTCTTTCTCATCGCAGGCCCGCTGGCCAGGTTTCTTCTCTTTGATCTTGATGGGTTCAGCGCTCAACAGGGCACCTCGACGACGTCGGTTTTGCTTTGTCAGTTGTCAGCCGCTAGCTCTCGGCACCCCGCGCTCCGCCAGCATTTGCAGGCAGCCAAACCCTGCGAGGCTCTGCCGACTGCCGCAATGTCATTCTACCCAAAAATTCCGCAAGATGTCCAAGACGCAGAAGTGAAGGGCGTCTCCACTCAGCGTTGGGCTACCGCCCCCCGTTGGAGTCTGAACGAATGCTGGCTATCCGGGCGATCGGGGTACACGGATGCACCTTTCTGACCTGAACCCAATTTGTCCCAGGGCGTCAAGCTTGGGCGCTTGTCCCTTCCAGTCGTTGGCCGCTTTTCGAGAAGCCGACTTCTCAGGCACAATCCTGACTTTTTAAGCTGTTCATAGCGAATCCGGCCTCAACACGACTTTGTGTCCCTTGTGGGACTGAAGCATCAGGTATATATAAGAGCAGTAACCGACCGTCCTTCCCCGCAGAAATTGGTGTTGTGGTCGGATCGTTGAGGTGGCTACCCATGCGTCGAATCAGATTCTTAAACGGATGCACGTTTCTCTTTCTCCTGATCGCGCCTGGGGTGTGGGCGAAGGAGCCGCAGCCGAAGGTGTTCGTGTGGCCCGAGTCCGGTCAGCCCGTCGTACGGTTTAAGCTCGGCAAGTTCACGGAAATCGGTTCCTCCGGGAAACACCACACCTACACAGTGGACGTCACTGCCGAGAATCTCTGGGGCAAGCGGATTCAGAGAGCCACCTTTTACCTTTACCTCTTCGACAAAGATAAAGCGCGTATCGGAGAAGGCTGGATTTCGATCAAGGACGTCAACCCCGGCGAGACCATTAAATTCCAGATCGGCGCCGGAGCGTCCGGGACTCCCGTAACGATGACGCTTGCGCCCGACACGCTACCACTGGAACTGGCTTCATATCTTCCGCCGAGGACAATTTCCGTCACCGTGAACTCGGTGCCACAGGGAGCCGACTTGAAAGTTGATGGTGCCGAGGCGGGTGTCACGCCCATGCTGATCCACGTCGGGCCCGGCAAACACACGCAAGAATTCGGCAAGCAGGGATTCAATCCGGGCCACTTCCCGCTTGAAGTCACATCCGACGAGCTTTCGGGCGGCAGCGTCAGCTACGAGCTGGGCGCGTCCGCGCACGATACGGTGGAACTCCGCGACGGCACTGTGATGAGCTGTGACGTGGAATCAGTCTCCGCCACCGAACTCGTCGTCCGAGTCGGCGGTGCCGTCCAACACCTCGGCCGGAATCAGGTCAAACGGATTTCTCTGGTCCCGCGAGAAACAGCGCCGCAGTAAAACCGCAGTCATCTGCGACACGCTCATAGTCTCGCAGGCCCTTCAGGATCGTGGCGAAACTGCCCCGCCATTCGGTCGCTTGGGATTTCGCCTGATAAACGCCCTTCCCTGACAATGGCCATCTCGTCCCCCCGCACCAAGCGCAAGAGTGCACACGTGGGGACCGCTGGGAGGAAGCAAGGCAAGAATCTACCCTTTGGGGGGTGTAGCGTCCTGGCCGGTTGTCTCACTTCAAGCGCCCACACCAGAACTAGATCGGAAAATTGCAGAGGGCTCTTCAATAAACCACCTTCATTAGGCACAAACCCTGCGCGGGCGCGGTGGGTCCGGCGAGGGTCCGGTCGCGCGCGCCAAGAATCCTCGCAACGTCTTGCGGGGCGAGTTTCCCTCGCCCGACCTCCATGAGTGTCCCCACCATATTACGCACCATGTGGTGGAGGAAGCCGTTGCCGGTCACCTCGTACACTAACAGGGCTGTACGCGGCCGCCGGAAGAGCCGCGAGGAGAGAATCGTTCGCACCATCTCTCGGTCGCCCCCGCCGCCTGTTACAACTCCGTTCCCTGCCGTTCGTTTTTCTCGCATCATTCTGAATTCTGACTTCTGGCTTCTGACTTCCCTCTCCTTGCCCGGTTCCTCTTCGCCAGATGTTGCCGCAAACGACGTGAAATCGTGCTCCCCCTCGAAGAGCCGGGCCGCTTGCGCCATGCGCTCGTGGTCGAGCGGAAAAGGATGGTGGCAGACAAACCTCCACAGAAAGGGGGAACAAACCGGCGCCTGGAGAATGCGATACCGGTACGTTTTGGAGCGTGCGTCGTAGCGGGCGTGGAAGTTCTCCGCGACTTCGCGCGCGACTTTGATGCGGACTGTCGGTGGGAGCAGGTTGTTCAAGGCCTTGGCGAGGTTTTCGCAGGGAATCGGACTGGCGATTTTGAAGTTCGCCACCTGATTGAGGGCGTGCACACCGGCATCGGTGCGGCCCGAACCCCAAACATGGACGGGTTTGCCCGTCAGGCGCGCGATGGCCGTCTCCAGGCACTCCTGGACCGTCAGCAAATCGGGCTGCCGCTGCCAGCCGTGAAAGTCCGTCCCGTCGTAGGCAAGCACCAGCCGGACGTTGCGCATAGGCCGTTGCCTGAGGATGCAGCCAGAGGGAGTAAATACGCGCTGCTCGGTGTTGTCAAGCCGCAGGATGCGAGAACTGGTGAGGCTCTTCGGTCGGGTGGGCGCGAGTCCGCCGTGTGTCCGATTTCGAACAGGGCAATCCCAAACGCGGGCAGAGGGTCGTTTCGCCGGCCACCCCAGTGGCGCTAAGCAATTGATAATACAGCCACAAATCTGGACCCGGTTGGCAGACGCATTGCGGTGTACTGCATCCCTGAGGTGGAGACCTATGGGGCAATTTTACACAATCCTTGGTACAGCCCGCCGGATGCCAGCCTGCCAACGAAGCGCTCTTGCCCGGCGAACCGGAGGGCTTGTTCCAAACCGACCGAAGGCTGACACGTCGAAACATCCAGGACGCACCGAGACAATCGTTAGAGAGGACCTCACCATGGAAGCCGCTAGTTCAGAATCGCCGCGGGTCCTGATCGCCGACGACCAGCACTCCGTCAGGGAGGCCCTGCGCCTGCTGCTCAAGACGGCGGGATATCAGGCCGAGGGTGTTTCGTCTCCCCAGGCGGCACTGACCGCGCTCGAAAACGACTCTTTCGACGCCCTCCTGCTCGACCTGAATTATTCCCGGGACACGACCTCCGGGGCCGAAGGGCTGGACCTCCTCTCGCGGATTCAGGCCCTCGACCGGAATCTTCCCGTGGTCGTCATGACGGCCTGGGGCAACATGGAACTGGCCGTCCAGGCCATGCAACGCGGCGCCGTGGACTTCATCCTCAAGCCCTGGGAAAACGCGCGCGTCCTGGCATGCCTCCAAACCCAAATCGGGCGGCGCGCGACGGCGCGAGACCAGCGCCAGCGACTCGAAGAGGAATTCCGCGAAGCTCGGCGGGTGCAGGAACGCCTGATGATGGAGGAGATTCCGCAATTTGCCGGGCTCGAAGTTGCAGCGGTCTGGCAGCCAGCGCGCATGGTGGGTGGCGACTACTGCGACGTCCTCAAGTTCACCGAGACGACGGCGGGCATCTGCATCGCGGACGTAGCCGGAAAGGGCATTCCTGCCGCGCTGCTCATGTCGAACGTGCAGGCGGCGGTGCGTACGCTGGCCTCCCCAACCTGCGAGCCGCGCGAATTGTGCGCGCAACTGAACCAGATCCTCTGCCAGAACACTTCCGCCGAAAAATTCGTAACCCTGTTCTACGGGTTGATCGATACGAAAGCAAAGAAGCTGGTCTATTGCAATGCCGGGCACGTCGCGCCACGCCTGCTCCGGCCCGACGGTTCCCTGCTCCGGCTCGAAGCGGGAGGCCCGGTGCTCGGGGAGTTCATCCGCTGGCAAGCCACGCAGGGCGAGGTGGACCTCCCGAGCGGCGCCCGCCTGCTTTGCGTCACGGACGGCATTCTCGAGGCGGCGGACTCACAGGGCGACGAATTCGGCGACGCCCGGCTGGACGATCTGTTGGCGTCGAAACCCGGCCTCAGCGCCGAGGCCCTCCGCGACCGTGTAATGCGCGCTGCCGCCGAGCACTGCGGCGGCCAGTTCGACGACGACGCGACCGTACTGGCCCTGGGCCTCCGCTGACGTTTTGTTGTGACGCTGATTGTCCCTCTATCGCGGACGCGGACCGGAGGAACGAATCTAGCGATTGGGTGATCGGGTAATTGAGAGATTGAGTGATTTTGCGATCGTGAAATCCCGTGATCACGGGATTTGGGACAGAGAGTTCTGATTTGACCGGTCAGGGACGGAGCTATTTCAATCGCTAAATCACCTGATCGCTCAATCACTCAATCACTGCTTCAGGATGCAAAATACGGCCTGCGCATGCTGGCCAAGAATCCCGGCTTCACCACCGTGGCGGTCATCACGCTGGCCCTCGGCACCGGCGCGAACACCGCGATCTTCACCTTGCTGAACGCAGCGATGCTCAAGTCTCTGCCCGTAGCAAATCCTGAGCAACTCTACCGCCTCGGTGACACTAACAATTGCTGCGTTATGACCGGAACTCAGGGCAGCTTTGTTCTCTACTCGTATCCGCTCTACGAGGAACTCCGCGATCACACGCCAGAATTCAGCGAACTTGCCGCCCTCACGCCCTTCCTAACGGACCTGAGCATCCGCCGCAGCGGCGCCTCCGGACCTGCTGAACCCTACCAAGGCGAATTTGTCTCCGCAAATTACTTCGCGATGTTTGGCATCGGTGGTTTTGCCGGACGCACCCTCACATCAGCCGACGACACGCCGGAGGCACCACCGGTCGCGGTGATGAATTATCACACTTGGCAGCGGCATTTCGGCCTCGACCCCTCTGTCATCGGTTCTACCTTCAACATCAACGGCATCGCCTGCACGCTGGCGGGCGTTGCGCCGCCAGGTTTCTACGGTGACACTCTGCGCAGCGACCCGCCGGATTTCTGGCTTCCACTCGGCACAGAGCCAGCCCTAAATCGACAAGACAGCCGATTGCACAGTTCAGAACTTGAATGGCTCTATCTCATCGGACGCCTGCGGCCGGGCGTCAAGGTCGTTCAGGCGCAGTCCCACCTGACGGTCGAGCTCCAACAGGCGCTGTGGCAAGCAGGCTTGGCCAGCGCCACACCGGAACAGCGCAACGATGTCGCTTTGGTAGAAGCGGCCAGACAAGAAATCGCCCGGCAACATATCCGGCTCACACCTGCCGCGAGCGGAGTGGACCGGATGCAGACTGGGTACGCTGCAGGCTTAAGACTGCTGGTGATCCTCTCGGGCCTGGTGCTGCTGATCACCTGCGCCAATATCGCCAATTTGCTAGTGGCGCGCGGCACTGCAAGCCGCTTGCAGACAGCTATTCGGGTGGCGCTTGGCGCACCGCGAGGGCGACTCGTGCGCCAGATGCTGACCGAAAGCGTGCTGCTGGCACTGCTTGGCGGAGGGGCGGGGCTGTATCTTGCCTATGCGGGGACTCGCGCCATCCTGCTCGTCGCTTTCCGCGGAGCACACTATGTCCCCATCAGCGCCAGCCCTTCCCCTCTGGTGCTCGCCTTCGCTTTCCTGCTCTCGCTCGTTACCGGGATTGTCTTCGGCATAGCGCCCGCGTGGATCGCGTCGCATTCCGATCCCGCCGACGCCCTGCGCGGCGCTGGCCGCTCCACCCGCGACCGCTCCTCGCTAGTGCGCCGGTCTCTGGTGGTCCTCCAAGTGGCTCTCTCGCTCGTACTCCTGGCTGCCGCGGGCTTGCTAACGAAAAGTTTGCGCAATCTCCATGAGCAGCAGTTTGGTTTCGAGACTCAAGGCCGTCTGATAGTCAAGGTCGATCCCGCCCTCTCTGGTTACACGGTCGCTCGTCGCGTGGGCCTCTACCGCAAGCTTCAGCAGAGGCTCGAACAGACCCCTGGCGTGCTCAGTGCCAGTCTCTCTGGGTACAGCCCCATGGAGGGCCAAAACTGGAATGAGGACGTTTACATCGAAGGGCGTACGCCTGCAAACAATTCCGGCCGGGATCAAAACAGCTCTTTGGACCGCGTCGGCGCACATTACTTTGAGACCATCGGAACTCGACTGCTGCGTGGCCGACTCATCGGCGACCAGGATGCCCTTGGGTCGCTCCACGAGGCCGTCATCAATCGAACCTTCGCTCAAAAGTTCTTCCCCGGCGAGGACCCGATTGGCCAACACTTCGGCATTGGGGACCCTCGTCACAGCGGGGATTATGAAATCGTGGGCATCGTCGAAGACGCGAAATATCAGAATGCGCGGGAGCCCGCGTACCCCACGGCTTTCCTCCCGCTGTTGGTAACGCCTTCAGAAGCGGCGGACATTCACGATATTGAGTTGCGCGTAGCCGGCAAGCCGGAGAATCTCGAGCGCGCCGTGCGCCGCGCTGTGTCCGACATTGACCCAAACCTGACGGTGCTTGACATGATGAGCTTCGCCGAGCAGGTCGCCCGCAATTTCAATCAGGACCGTCTGATCGCGCGACTCACCGAGTTCTTCGGCTTGTTGGCGCTCGTCCTTGCTTGCGTCGGCCTCTACGGTCTGACCGCTTACTCCGTGGCACGCCGGACCAACGAAATCGGCATTCGCATGACGCTCGGGGCTAATCGCAGAAACATCGCTGGCCTGGTGCTGCGCGGCGTATTCAAGCAAGTGATCTTGGGTTTGGCCATCGGTATGCCCGTGGCCCTGGTGGGCGGGCGGTTGCTTTCCAGTGAGCTCTTCGGCGTCAAAAGCCACGACCCGCTCATTCTTGGCTTGACAGCCGCTATTCTGGCCGCCTGTGGGCTTGTGGCCGGATTCATCCCCGCGCGCCGGGCGACCAAGGTCGATCCCCTGGTGGCGCTGCGCTACGAGTAGCGGCGGATTTATCTTGCCACTCGCCTTTGGCGGCGTGAAGCCGCCTCTACGTGCCGGGCGGGCCACGAGGCGTTGTCAGGGCAGTGCCGCAATGCTAGACTGCTGCGTTATGTTTGAGTTGTGGGAAACATCGAAAAGGATCGGCACTCGGACGAGGATCGGACAAATTTGGGCATGTCATGATTATCACCGCCCCTCTGCCTTCCTTGGGCTCTCGGGCCCTCCAAAGAAAGATGCGTCGCCTGCTATCCTTTCTTTGAAACCCCGCGTCCTAGATTTTCGTAAGTATACTCAGTAACGGCAGTTCGATTCGGAATCTAAATGTGCAGGGAGACAGACACTCCATGAGCCCTAAACGTCAGCACTGGCTGCTTGCCGCTCTCACCCTGGGACTACTCCTAGTTTCGCAGACCCTCGGTGCCCAGGAGGCAAAGCCTTCCAAACCTCCGATTTTGCAGTATGGAAACACACGCTGGTTCCCCACCGTCTGGGCGCCGTATGGCACCCCTTACGTCCCCGCCTCAAATATGAGCAACTCCGAGCGCCTCCACTCGCTCCTGCAAGATGGCAAGTTATACCTCACCGTTAGCGATGCCATCGCCCTGGGGCTGGAAAACAACTTGGATATTGCCGTATCCCGCTACAACATTGGCTATGCGCAGACGGATATCTTGCGTGCCCAGGGTGGTGGCGCGGCGCGCGGATTCGCTGGATCTTTCAGTTCGGCTGCGCTCTTTGCGGGCGCCATCGGCGGCGGTGTTACGAGCGGTGGCGGAGGAGGTACAAGCCGGGCCGGCGGCACGTCAGGCGGTGCAAGTGCCTCGCAATTCGGCGGCGGCACGTTTGACCCTTCCGTCTTCTTCTCGATGGGCTGGGACCGAAACACCTCTCCCCTCGGCACTACCGTCGTGACAGGCGTTCCCTTTGTGACTTCCCAAGGAACGAGCTACACGATGGGTTACACTCAAGCCTTTCAGACCGGGACTAGTTTCCAGGTTTTCACGGGAGGCTCGCGCGGCACGACGACCTCATTAACGCCGGTCTTCAATCCCCAGGTCAACACGTTCCTGGGGACGGGCTTTACTCAGCCCTTGCTGAATGGCTTTGGTCGCCGGGCAAACTCCATTCAGATCCGCATCGCCCAAGACGAAATGAAGTCCGGCTACTCACTTTTCCGCCAGCAGGTCATTACCACCGTCGCCCAAATTCTGAACAACTACTGGGATTACCTGACCTTCAGGGAGAATGTCCGCGTTGCGGAGCAGGCGCTGGCCTACGCCCAGAAGCTTCTTTCTGATAACAAACGGCAAGTCGAAATTGGCACGCTGGCGCCCATTGAAGTGGTTCGAGCGGAATCCGAAGTGGCAGGGCGGCAGCAGGACTTGATCGTGGCCCAGACCAACTTGCAGCAACAGGCCGAAATCATCAAGACAGCCCTCTCCAAGCAGGTCGGGCCGGAGTTGGCCGGTGCCCAAATCGTCGCGCAGGACAATCTTCCCGAGCCCCAATCCGATGACGTCCCGTCGCTTGACGAGGCGTTGAAACTAGCCTTCGCCAACCGCCCGGAAATCGAACAGAGCGATTTGAAGCTCAGAGATCAGGACTACACGATCGCGGCCAGACGCAATTCACTGCTCCCCTCTCTCAACATATTTGCCAGCTACATTGCGGTGGGTTTGGCCGGCAATCAGTTGATCTGTCCGGCGGGGAGCAGTTCCTTTGGGGGACAATGCATCGTCCAGGGTGACGGATTCGTTCCCACGCTCGGCACCTCCGCCGGCGGAGTCTCTCAGGCCCTTTCCCAGACCTGGAAAGGCCAGTACCCGGATTATTCCTTCGGCCTCACCCTTTCGATCCCGATTCGCAACCGTTCCGCCCAGGCCGACGCCGCCCGCGCCCTTCTGGAACGTCGCCAGCTCGAGACGCAGTTGCAGCAATTCAAGAACAACATCGCTCAGCAGGTTCGCAGCGCGGAGATCGGGGTGATTCAGGCCAAGGCGCAAGTTGAGGCCGCCCGTAAGGCGGTGGTCCTGTACCAGCAGAGTCTGGACGCCGAGCAGAAGAAATTTCAATTGGGCGAGTCAACCGTCTTTCTGGTCATCCAGGCCCAACGCGATTTGGCGACGGCAGAGGGCAATGAGGTAAAGGCGCGTTCCACTTACGCCAAGTCCGTCACGCAGTTCCAACAGCAGACGGCGACGATACTCCAGAAATACAATGTGGAATTGAGCGACGCAATCTCCGGACACGTCGAACGCTCGCCGAACATTCCGGGCGCACCTTCGACGCCCCCGCCCTCGACTCCCCCGGGCAGCTAACACCCAGGAGTCGGCGAGTTCCCAGGCCGCGCGCGCACAGGACTATGGCACCTGTGCGCCTTGGCTATTTACGTATAGCGAATAGAGCGACTGGCTGGCGGCCATGAACAGCCGGTTGCGCTTGACGCCGCCGAAGCAGAGATTGGCGCAGGTCTCGGGAAGCAGAATTTTGCCAAGGAGCGCACCGTCGGGGGCGATGACGTGCACGCCGTCGTAGCCCTCACCCGCCCAGCCGGCCGCCGACCAGATGTTGCCCTCGGTATCGCAGCGGATTCCGTCCGAACTTCCCTTGCCCATATCGCAGAATAAACGACCGTTGGCGAGCCGCCGGCCATCAAGCACGTCAAAAACTCGGATGGGGTGAGGCTTCCCCGCCGCCGGCCCTGTATCGACGATATAAAGCTTCTTCTCGTCCGGCGAAAAGCACAACCCGTTGGGCCGCGCAAAGTCGCTCGCCACGACCGTCACCTCTCCGCTTTGTGACTCGAGGCGATAGACGTTGGGCGGCAACTCGAACTTATCGACGTGCCCCTCGTAGTTTGACAGGATTCCATACCCAGGATCCGTAAACCAGATGCTCCCGTTGGAATGCACGACGGCATCGTTGGGCGCGTTTAGCCGCTTGCCCTGGTAGTGGTCCATGAGCACGGTGACCGTGCCGTCGTATTCGGTGCGGGTCACGCGGCGCGAATCGTGCTCGCAGGTGATGAGGCGTCCCTGCTTGTCGCGCGTGTTGCCGTTCGAGTAGTTGGAGGGCTGGCGAAAGACGCTCACTTCGCCCGTCTCCTCCGCCCAGCGCAGGATGCGGTTGTTGGGAATATCGCTCCAGAGCACGTAGCGCCCGTCGCCGAACCACACCGGCCCCTCCGCCCAGCGGCAGCCCGTGTAGAGACGCTCGATTGCCGCGTTGCCCTGTCGCAGTTTCTCAAAACGCGGGTCGATGGTTTGCACGGCGGCGTCGGGATAACGGACGACGGCGGGCTTGTCTCCACCCCTGGCTCGACTCCACGGCGCAATGGCCACGGACGCGGCCGCCGTTGCCGCGGCGCTCAAGAATGTTCGCCGTTGCATCATTTGATCCTCCCACTCGCCCTCTTTGGGTCGAAAAACAAGTCCCGGCTTTCGGAACGCCCACCCGGCGGGGTGATGTTACCACCGGACTACCCACTTGCCACGGAAAACATGAGCGATGCCCCCGAGAAGCTTCCGAGAGGCCCGAATTGCCCCCGCCGTTTGACATTCTCTTTGCCGGTGCAATAAGATTTCGTCTGGGCTGCTGCTCACACGATGAGCAAAGGAAACAGGGCAGGCATCGATCTCGAGACGCGGAAATTGAAATCCCCGGAACGCAGGCCGTCTGAGGCTGCAATCCGCTGGGAGCGCGATACCCTTACTCCCTCACTCGAAAAGTCTCCAGAACGCCGGAATTCATTTACATCTCTCTCTGGCGCCCCTGTCGAACGCCTCTACACGCCCGCCGATCTCGCCGAATTCGATTACGCCCGCGACCTCGCCGATCCCGGCGAGTTCCCTTTCACCCGCGGCATCCACCGCACGATGTATCGCGGCCGAACTTGGACGATGCGCCAGTTCGCTGGCTTCGGAACGCCCGAGGACACCAACCGGCGTCTCCACTATCTCCTCAAACAGGGCCAAACGGGACTGTCCATCGCCTTCGACCTGCCCACGCTGATGGGCTACGACAGCGACCATCCGCTCGCCGAAGGAGAAGTGGGCAAGTGCGGCGTCGCAGTCTCGTCCCTCGCCGACATGGAAACGCTGCTCGCCGGCTTGCCTCTCGAGCAGGTCACGACTTCCATGACCATCAATTCGCCCGCGGCCATGATCTGGGCGATGTACCTGGTCGCCGGGCAGAAAAACGGCGCCGATTGGAAGAAGATTTCGGGAACCACCCAAAATGACATTCTGAAGGAGTATATCGCCCAGAAGGAGTACATCTTTCCGCCCCGGCCTTCCATGCGCCTGGTCGTGGATACCATCACCTTTGGTGCGCGCGAGGTGCCTCGCTGGAATCCCATCTCCATCAGCGGGTATCACATCCGCGAGGCGGGCTCGACAGCCGTGCAGGAACTCGCCTTCACGCTCCGCGACGGGATCGAGTACGTGGAGTGGGTGGTGCGCACGGGCATGGACGTGGACGAGTTTGCGCCGCGCCTCAGTTTTTTCTTCAACGCCCACAACGACCTCTTCGAAGAGATCGCCAAGTATCGGGCGGCCCGCAAGATCTGGGCGCGGGTGATGCGCGAGCGTTTCGGCGCTGAGAATCCGCGCTCCTGGCTCTGCCGTTTCCACACCCAGACGGCGGGTTGCTCGCTCACCGCCCAGCAGCCGTACAACAACGTGATCCGCACCACGATTCAGGCGCTCGCGGCCGTCCTGGGCGGGACTCAGTCACTGCACACCAACTCGCTTGACGAAGCCTGGGCGCTGCCCACCGAGCAGGCCGTCACGCTGGCGCTGCGCACCCAGCAGGTACTCGCCCACGAGACCGGTCTCGTAAACACAGTGGACCCGCTTGCCGGCTCCTACTTCGTCGAGAAGCTCACGCTTGACACCGAGCGCGCGTGCTACGAATACTTCGACAAGATCGACGCGCTGGGCGGAATGGTCGCCGCCATCGAGCGCGGCTATCCCCAAAAGGAAATCCATGACGCCGCCTACGCCTATCAGCAGGCAGTCGAGCGCGGGGAGAGGATCATCGTGGGCGTGAACGAGTTTGTCTCCGAAGAGAAACATCCCATCGAGATCTTGGTCATCGACGAAAACGTAGCTCGCCGCCAACTCCAGAAACTCGCCGACTTGCGGGAGAGTCGCGACAACGCTCGGGTACAGTCAGCGCTCGCGGCGCTCGCGAGCGCGGCTGGAACCGAGCAGAATCTGATGCCTTACATCCTCGAGTCCGTGCGCGCCTACGCCACGGTTGGTGAAATGTGCGACGTGCTGCGGGGCGTGTTCGGAACGTACGAAGAGCCGGCGTTTCGTTAAGAACACGATTGATGGATCAGGGATGAAGAAAGGATGAAGGATGAAGTATGAAGGCTGAAACAAATCCGTAGACAGCAGACTCCGGAGCCCCTTTTCATCCTTCAGCCTTCATCCTTCATCCTGCCGCTTTTGCTTTTTGCTTGTCACTCGTCACTGGTCACTTCCACCGCTATGGCCGATCGTAGAATCCGCGTCCTAGTTGCCAAGCCCGGCCTCGACGGCCACGACCGGGGGGCGAAGATCATCGCCCGCGCCCTCCGCGACGCCGGCATGGAGGTTATCTACACGGGCCTCCGCCAAACGCCGGAGGCAATCGTTACCGCCGCCCTCCAGGAGGATGTGGACGCCATTGGCATCTCGATCCTCTCGGGCGCCCACAACACCATCGTGCCTCGCATCACGGAGCTGATGCGCGCGCAGGGGCTCGCCGGCGTGCTGCTCCTTGTGGGCGGGATCATCCCCGACGAAGACATTGCCAGCCTCAAGAAAGCGGGTGTGAACGAAGTCTTTCAGCCCGGGGCGTCGACGCAGGAGATTATCGACTACATCCGCTCGCACGTGAGGAGAGCCACAGCCACCGAAACAAAGTGAGAATGGTGAATAGCGAATTGTGAACGCCGAATCGCGTCATGCGGACAAGCAGGAAACTAGGGCAAGCGCTGCGCACCTTTCATAATTCGCAATTCACTATTCACTATCCAAAACTGATTTGGAACTCTATTCGCACAATTCGGCCGCCGTCCTTACCTTCCCACCAGGGGAAGGGTACCCTCGGCTGACGCGTGCCGTCCTGGTGGAGCTTGTCAATATCCTAAATATCATCGAACGCGATAAGGTCTTTCACGGCATCGTCATCGCCGCGCATGGCGAATCTTTTGCCACCGGCGCCGACGTCGAGGAGATCGTCAAACTCAGGGGCATTGGCGCGCAGGAGTTCGCGCGCGCCGGGCAGGCTGTCTTCGAAAAGATCGCGCGCTTCCCTCTTCCCGTTGTCGCCGCCGTCCGCGGCTATTGCCTGGGCGGAGGGCTGGACTTGGCGCTGGCCTGCCACGCCCGCGTCGCAACGTATGACGCTTCATTCGGCCATCCGGGTGCTGCACTTGGCCTCCTGACAGGCTGGGGAGGTACGCAGCGACTGCCACGCCTGATTGGCAAGGCGCAGGCGCTGCATATGCTCCTCACTGGCGACCGGGTTCCGGCGACTCAGGCGCTGACGCTGGGCATGGTTGATGAACTCGTGCCCTCGGAAGACTTGATCGCTGCCGCGGCCCGCCGCGCGGCCCGCAGTGAAACCCGCTCATTTTGCAACTGGTGAGTATCCATGACCTCGGAGAAGCTCGTCTTCCGCGCCCACGCCCTCCGTCGGATGTTCCGGCGTGGCATCGGCCTCGACGAGGTCCACCAGGCTCTCTCCACAGGCGAAACCATCGAAAGCTATCCGCAGGATATCCCTTACCCCAGCCGCTTGGTGCTAGGATGGTCGGGGAACCGAGCACTCCATATCGTTACGGCCGACAACACCGAGGATCGAGAGACCATCGTAATCACAGTGTATGAGCCGGACCCTGCCCTTTGGAATACCGACTTCAGAAGGAGGAAGCCGTGATCTGTATCATCTGTAAACAGGCACACACCCGAAACGGGAAAGCGACGGTTACCCTCGAGCGAGGCGCGACTACGATTATCGTCAAGGGCGTCCCCGCTCGCATTTGCCCCAATTGCGGCGAGGAATACGTCGAAGAGGATATTTCTGCTGAGCTATTGAAAAGCGCAGAAGCCGCCGCGAAGTCAGGGGTGCAGGTGGACATCAGAGAATACGTTGTGGCGTAGGCACCCGCTGAGATTCTGCGCAAGGAGGGCGCATGCGACCCGTCTACATGATTTCCGGTGGGATCACGAAATTCTCCAAGGCGAATCCGCGCCAAAGCTTTCGCCTGATGGTGAAGGAATCCTTCGACTACGCGCTGCGCGATGTGCCCAAGCTCCGCCGCGAGATGATTGACGGCAGCGTGGTCTCGTATTTTTCCGACCATTTCACCCGGCAGTTGATGGCCGGAATCATGGCGACGGATTTTCTGGGCCTTTGTCCGCGGCCGAACAAGCGCATCGAGGGTGGCGGCGCCACGGGCGGGCTCTGCTTTCAGGCGGCGTGGGAAGCGGTGGCTTCCGGCCGCATGGACGTCTGCGTGGCGTACGGCTTCGAGACCATGTCACACGTGAACACCTGGAAGGGCAATGAGTTCATCGCGCTCGCCTCGGACACGAACTTCGATTATCCCGTCGGCGGCTTCTACAGCGGCTATTACGCCATGATGGTGGTTCGCCACATGTACGAGTTCGGGACCACGGTCGAACAACTCGCCATGGTCTCGGTGAAGAATCACAAGAACGCGCTGCACAATGTCTGGGCACAGAAACACCTCGACCTCACAATTGAAGATGTGCGGAACTCGCCCATGGTCGCCTATCCGCTCACCATGCTCGATATTTGCACGATGTCGGACGGCGCGGCGTGCTGCATCCTGGCCTCGGAGAAGGTCGCCGAAAAAGTCTGCCCCCATCCTGTGAAAATCACCGGCATCGGCACGGGCACGGACGCCATGCGCATGTCCGACCGCCCGCACGGCGAGGTCCTTTTGCTCAAACACGAAGACCCGAGCTGGTACAAGAACTTGAAATATCCCGGCGTGCATTCCTTCCGTGCCGGCCGCAACGCCGCCCGGCTCGCCTACGAGCACGCTGGGATCCAGAACCCGATCGAGGATCTGGATTTCATCGAATTGCACGACGCTTACACGTCGTCGGAGATTCAGACTTACGAGGACCTCGGCCTGTGCCGTTACGGCGAGGGCGGAAAATTCATCGAAACGGGCGCGTCGGCATTGGACGGCAAACTTCCCGTCAACCCTTCGGGCGGGTTGATTGCCTGCGGCCATCCCGTCGGCGCCACGGGACTGATGCAAGCGGTCTTCGCCTTTTGGCAGTTGCAGGGCAGCATCGCCAAGCACAACAACGGTGACGGCAAGATTCAAGTGAAGCCCAAGAAAAAATCACGGCCCATGCGCGGGCTGATTCATTCCCACGCCGGCACGGGGACGTATGTGACCGTGAGCATCATGGAGCGGACGAGCAAGTAACGAGTGACACGTGACGAGTGAGAAGCAGGCCCAGGAGAGCGAAGTCACTCTCCCCGCCCTCTCGAAGCGCGGGGCGCGCCGCGCCATTCAACGCGCCTTCGTGCTGGTGGGACGCGAGCGGGCGATTCGGCAGCATCTTCGCGAGGCCGAGCTCACCACGCTCTGGACCATCGAGGACTGGGGTTTCGAGTGGACGGTGTTCTTCGATCACGGCCGGCTGGAATTCCACCGCGGCCGAGCCGGCAAGCCGCGGCTGACTTATGCTTGGCGCACGGCGGACGGCTTCTTTAGCTACATCGAAGCTGGGACGCCCGATGCGAGCGGCTTGGAGTGCGCCGGCGACCCGGCGGTTCGCAAGCTCGCCGAGCCGGTCTTCACGGCTTTTGCCATCGCGCTCAGAACCGTGCTGGCGAACCCGATAGATGACGACGGAGAACCATTGCTGTAGGGGCGGGCTATGCCCCCCCGCGGGAGCGCTCAGCGCTCCCCTACCAGATCAGGAGGCCCAAGTGGCAGACAAGAAACCTGTGCGAACCAGTTCAACGAAGCTTGGCACCAAGCCCGAGTGGGACAAGCTCCGGCTGCCGGAGACGGACCAGGGCACGGTGGTCTTCAACACCGACCCGCTCATCCTCAAGAACCACTACGAGATCGATTACCTCCACAGCTACGCCGAGGATTCGCCGTTCTTCGTCGGCCTGTCGCAGGGGAAGCTGTTGGGCAGCGAATGTACGAAGTGCCATTACCGATACGCAACACCGCGCGCCTACTGCATGGAGTGCGGGAAGAAAACCAGATGGATCGAACTGCCGCTGGAAGGCAAAGTCCACACCTGGACCACGTGTTACTTCGGGTCAGAAGCCTTCCTCAAGGAGACGCCCTTCAATCTGGTGCTGGTCGAATTCGCGGGCGTCAATACTTTGTTTCTCGCGCGCCTGATCGGCGCCAAGCAGGAAGAAATGCGCGTGAGCATGAAGGTTCGCGCGCAATTTCGGCGCAACTCCAAGTTCGATCCCACCGATGTCTACTTCGTCCCCTCCGAGCCGGTCACGCCGCGCGAGGGCGCGGCCTAGAGCGGGTCCACAGAATAGACCAAGTGCGCAGAACCTGCCTGTGTGCTTTCCCAATCTCTCCTGTTTGACCCCGCGGTTGCTCATAGTTTGCGGAATCGCCCTTTTGCTATAGACTGTCCCGCGGCGTCTGCTGAACCGGAGACCCTGACGATGAATCCGCAACCACACACGGATTGGGCCAGCACGACCTTTCGTGTCCGCTATGCCGAGACGGATCAGATGGGTGTGGTCTACTACGCGAACTACTTCGTGTGGTTTGAGATCGGGCGCACGGATTTTTGCCGCCAGCACGGGTTCGCCTATCGGGACATGGAGAAGGAAGACGGCTTGTGCATCATCGTGGCCGAAGCGCGCTGTCGGTTCAAGGCCCCGGCGAGATACGATGACGAAATCGAGGTGCGGACCGCTCTGCGCGACATGCGCCGGCGCGTGCTGACGTTCGTTTACGAGGTCTACCGCAAATCTGATGAGACGTTGCTGGCAGAAGGCGAGACGGTCCACGTCATCACCGATCTAAACGGGCGCCCGCGCGCCTTGCCGGAGAAATATCGGGAGTTGCTGAAGGTAGGGGCGGAAGCGAATCGTGGACGCGGTTAGGACAGAAGTCAGGAGCCAGAAGTCAGACGCAAGACCCCGAAGAAGTCAATGCCAGATGCAATTCTTCTTACCGGACAAAGTCTGACGCGCAAGGAATTCTGCGCGGTGGTTCTCCAAGGCCGTCGTGTCGGGCTCCACCGGCGCGCCCGAATTGCCATGCGGCAATCGCGCGCGCTGGTCGAGAAGCTCATTGCTCAGAAGAAAGTCGTCTATGGCGTTTCGACGGGTTTCGGAGCGCTCTCCACCGAACGCGTCGAGCCGGCTCAGGCGCGCCAACTGCAATTGAACCTTGTGCGCAGCCACGCCTGCGGAGTCGGCGAGCCCCTCAGCGAAGCGGAAACACGTGGAGTGCTCCTGCTCCGCGCCAACGCCCTGGCGCGCGGCCTTTCGGGTGTAAGACCGCTGGTGGTGGAATTGCTCTGCGATTTTCTGAACGCCGGCGTCCATCCCCTGATTCCTGCCAAGGGCTCAGTGGGAGCGAGCGGCGACCTCGCACCACTCGCCCATGTGGCGCTGGCGCTCGTCGGAGAGGGTGAAGTCATCTTCCGCGGCCGCCGGCTCGCCGCTTCAAAAGCCTTGAGAGCCATCGGCCGGAAACCTCTCGTCCTCGAAGCCAAAGAGGGCTTGGCGCTCCTGAACGGCACTCAGGCAATGCTTTCTCTCGGACTCCTGGCGTTGCGGGAGGCAGAAATCCTTGTGGGTACGGCCGACGTGGCCGGTGCGCTCTCGCTCGACGCGCTGCGCGGCTCGCCCGCGGCATTTGACGAACGCTTGCAGCAGGCGCGCCCTCACCCCGGGCAAATCATCACGGCGCGGAACCTTCTCCGCCTGAACCACGGCAGCGGCATTCGCAAGTCCCACCGGGATTGCGCGCGCGTGCAGGATGCTTACAGCTTGCGCTGTATGCCGCAAGTTCACGGGGCGGTGCGCGATGCGCTGGCCTACGCCGTGCGGGTTCTCGAGATCGAGATGAACAGCGCTACAGACAACCCCCTGGTCTTCGCCGATGACGGCGAAGTGATCTCCGGAGGAAATTTCCACGGCCAGCCGCTTGCCACCGCACTCGATTTGATGGCCATTGCGCTCACGCAACTCGCCGGGATTTCCGAGCGGCGCATCGATCGTCTGGTCAATCCGCTCACCTCCGAACTGCCGGCGTTCCTTACGCGCGGTCATGGTTTGGAGTCGGGTTTCATGCTGGCGCAGGTTACGGCCGCGGCGCTGGCCTCGGAGAATAAGATCTTCGCGCATCCCGCGTCGGTGGATTCCATTCCAACTTCCGGGAACAAGGAAGACTATGTCAGCATGGGGATGACGGCGGCCCTGAAGCTGCGGCCCATTCTTGCCAACGTGCGCACGGTGCTGGCGATTGAGCTTCTCGCCGCGTGCCAGGCCCTGGACCTTCTTGCCCCCCTGCGCAGCGGCGCGGGGGCGGAGCAAGCGCATGCCTTGGTGCGGCGCGCCTCGCCGTTCGTCAAAGCCGACCGCCGCCTCGACCGCGATATTGCACGCGTGGCAAGTCTCGTCGAGGCCGGGAAGGTCAGCTCGATCCTGAAGAAGTAGCATCTTCACTCGCCATGCCCCCCATTTCCGCCACGATCATCACGCGCAACGAGGCCGCGCATATTGCGCGCGCCCTCCGTTCCCTCGCCGGCGCGGACGAGATCGTCGTGGTCGATGCGGAATCGACGGACGACACGCGCCAAATCGCCGCGGAGATGGGCGCGCGAGTGATCATCCGGCCCTGGGACGGTTTCGCCTCGCAGAAAAACTACGCCGCCGAACAAGCGCGCCACGACTGGGTTTTGAGCCTCTTCAAGCTCCGGCTGTTCGACCGGCAGCGCGGCCGGTGGGAGGGCGAGTTCGTCCACGAGTCGGTGGCGGTTTCGGGTCGGGTCGAGACGCTGTCGGGAGAGATCCTGCATTACACCTGCGACTCGCTTAGGGAGCACGGCGAACGAATCGAGTTCTACACCGACCTGGCGGCCCAGGAGATGTTTGCGCACGGCGAGCGCGTGAGCCTCCTGCGCCGGGGGCTCGCGCCACCCTGGGTGTTCTTTTCCACCTACTTTCTTCGACTCGGCGTTCTCGATGGGCCGCAGGGATTTCTGATTGCCTGGATGGCGGCACGGTATGTGCAGAGGAAGTATCAGAAGTGGGCACAGCTTCGCGAAGAGCAGAAGTCAGAAGTCAGGAGCCAGAAGTCAGGGGGGCAAACTCCGGACGTGTGAGGTCCTCTGCCTGGCTTGCGAGTTTCTAATTTCCAGTTTCCGGTTTCGGCTTTCTCTCGCGTGAGAATTGTTCATATCGACACCGGTTATGAGCTGCGCGGCGGGCAGCGGCAATTGCTGCGGCTGGCGCGCGGATTGCGCGAGCGCGGGCACGAGCAAAGGCTCGTCTGCCCCGAGGAGAGCGAACTCGAGGCCCGTGCGCGGGCCGAAGGGTTCCGGATTTTCGCCCTGCTCGCTCAGGATTGGGGACACGCCAACGGTATTCTCCAGCTTCGCCAGCAACTGCTCGCCGAACCCGCCGACATCCTGCACGCGCACGACGGCCGGGCGCAGACGGTCTCCTGGCTCGCCTCTCTCGGTCTGCCGGTGCGCCGCGTGGCCAGCCGCCGCGTGACCTTCCTGCCGGGGACTCCGGCCCGTCATCGGTTCATTTACGCGCGCACCTGCCACGCGGTCATCGCCGTCTCAGAGTACATCCGCAGTTTGGTCATCGGGGCAGGCGTTCCGGCGGACAAGATCGAAATCATTCCGGATGGAATTGAAATCCCGCCCACCTTGCCGTCGCACGAAGAGCGCGCACTTCAGCGCCGACTCTGGGACCTCCGGGATGATACCTTTGTGGTGGGTCACCTCGGCGCATTCACGCCCGAAAAGGGACACGATACTGCCATCGAAGCAGTTCGCCTCGCATCTGAGAGGCTGCCGAACGTTTGCATGCTCTTCGTCGGCGAGGGTCCCCCCGAGATGACCGCCCGAATCCACGAGCAGGCACGCACAATCGTTAACCGTGTGCAATTCCTGGGCAATCTGGAAGAGCTGGCAGGTTTCTTCGTCGCGCTCGACGTTTTTATCATGCCTTCCCGGGCTGAAGGTCTGGGCTCGGCGGCGTTGCTGGCCATGGCGTACGGAAAAGCCGTCATCGCCAGCCGCGTGGGGGGCCTGCCGGAAGTCGTCGAAGAAGGCCGGACCGGCTGGCTGGTCACCCCCGGTTCACCGAAAGAACTCGCGGAAGCCATCCTCCTCGCCGCCTCCGACCGCGAGCGGCTGAGGGCATACGGAGAGGCGGGCCGCGAGCGGGCCAGCCAGTATTCGAGTGGTATAATGGTGGCGCGTACTGAAGAAGTTTACTTACACTTGCTCAGGACTTGAGCCTCGGGGAATGCGGATGCGAGTCGCCGCATCCTGCACCGAGCCCCCGCAAGGACTTCCAGAACTCTTGTGCCAACTCCGCTTCCTATCCTCTGCGTTACGGTGGCCCTTTTCGGCTTGGCCTTCGGGAGCTTCCTGAACGTCTGCATCGCCCGGCTGCCGCGCGGGGAATCCATCATCTCGCCGCGCTCCCACTGCCCCAAGTGCAATCGCCCCCTGCGCTGGTACGACAATATTCCTGTCCTCAGTTTTCTGCTGCTCAGAGGTCGTTGCCGTAACTGCCGCGCGCCGATTTCGCTGATCTATCCGGCTGTGGAACTCCTGACCACCGCCGTGCTGGTTGTGGCCTTCGCCCGGTATCGACTGAGCCCCGAATTCATCAAGCACTCGGTTCTCGGAATGTTGCTCATCGTCCTGGTCTTCACCGACTTGACCCACCGGCGGATTCCCCATCCCGTGACGCTTCTCGGGATGGCTCTAGGCCTTTTGCTCAGCCTGATTATCCCTGTTGACTCGCGGCCAGTGGACTGGATTCTTCAGCGCCTGGGTTCCGAGCTGAGCTTTCCCTTCTCGTCCTTGGTGGCCTCGCTGGCCGGAGCGGCCGTGGGCGGTGGAATTTTCTACGCCGTGGCTGAGGTGTTCTTTCGCCTCACCGGCAAGGAGGGGCTCGGATTCGGCGACGTGATGCTGATGCTCATGGTGGGGACTTTCCTCGGCGTTCCGCTGACCCTGCTGACGATTCTCCTCGGCTCGATACTCGGAACGCTGGTGGCTGTCCCGCTCGAACTACTCAGCTCCCGCTTTCGTCACCACCCCTGGCCCTTTGGGACCTTCCTGGGCCTCGCGGCCATCTACGCCAGCCTCGGCGGGCAGCCGCTTCTGGAGGCGTACCTACGCTGGGCCGGTCTGGCAGGTTAACGTGTTGCGCAATCTCAATCCCCTCCAAATCACCCTCCTGCTTGGTGCAGGCCTGGTCATCGTTGGCCTGACTGCTTTCATCCTCTACGTGATCCACAAGGCATTCCAACAACAGCGCAAGCCCGAGGATTTCCGACCATCCTCTCCCAAGTCCGGAGATGAGTCCAGCATCCTGCTGGCCTCGATGCAAGGCGTGTTGAGCCGCATGAAAGCCCGCGAGCGGGAACTGGAAGCGCTGCTGCGGGAGGCCGAGCAACGCGCCGACTCGAGCACACGCACGCTTGAAGCCGTCGTCCGCGACCTGACGGTCGGCCTCTTAATCTTCACTCGGGACGGCTTTCTGGCTCTGTCGAATCCCGTAGCGCGCGAGTTGCTCGGTGTTGACACCTGGTCGCGACGCCGCTACCCGGAGATCCTCGGCGCCGAGTCCTCACTTTCCCATCACCTGCGCAACGCCCTCGAAGCCGGCGCGTGCCTTCACGCCGAAACAGTAGGACATCGGCTCCCGGACGGAGGTATGGTTCTTCTCGAAGTGACTCTCACACCCTTCTATGGGCGAAGCGGCCAGGTGGAAGGCGCCGTCTGCCTTTTACACAAGGGGGGCATCACTACCGGGTTGCCGAAAGCGGAATGAGTGTTATCAGCTCGCTGATGGCCCGCCGGGAGCGGTCAGGCTGAGGGAGGGCACAAGCCCGAGGGTGAGCCCTCCTCCCCTCAAGCGGAATCCAGGACTTCGCGCACCTTTTGAGCCAGGACGGCCGGGGTGAAAGGCTTCTGGAGAAAAGCCGCGCTGGAAGCCAGCACGCCGTGATGGACGATGGCGTCATCCGTGTAGCCCGACATGTACAAAACCTTCATCTCGCGGTGATACGGCCGAAGACGGTCGGCCAATTCCGGCCCGCCCATCTCCGGCATCACCACATCGGTCAGCAACAGGTGGATCGGCCCCTTGTGTTGTTCCGAGACCACGAGGGCGTCTTCACCGTTGCGCGCCACCAGGACTTTGTATCCTCCCCCCTCGAGAACTCCACAGACCAGCGAGCGCACGGCCGCTTCATCTTCGACCAGCAGGACCGTTTCCGTTCCGCGCCGCCCTGCCGCGCGCCGAGGTGGTTCGACGGGCTCCAGCTTCCCTTCCACGCGGGGCAAGTGGATCTTGAACGTCGCCCCCCGACCGACTTCGCTGTACACCCAGATATAGCCGCCGCTCTGCTTCACGATGCCATACCGCGCGCATTGACGACGAGATTGAGAATCACCTGTTCGATCTGGCCGGGATCGACTTTGGCAAGGCCGAGAGCCGCACCGGGGATATTAACCAGTTCAATGTCTTCGCCGATCAACCTTCGCAGCATGTTATGAAGATTGGCGACGACAGAATTCAGATCGATGACTTGTGGCGTCAGGACTTGGCGGCGGCTGAAGGCCAGCAACTGACGTGTGAGCGAGGCCGCCCGGTCGGCCGCCTTGCGGATCTCACTGACGCGCGAAAGTTCCGGGTGTTGGGGTCCCAGGCGATCGAGGAGCAGATCGCTATATCCGCCGATGATGGTCAGCAGGTTGTTGAAGTCGTGGGCTACGCCGCCCGCCAGCCGGCCCACCGCTTCGATCCGTTGTGACTGGCGCACCTGCTCCTCGAGTTGCCGTTCCCGCGTCACGTCGCGCTGGACGGCGACGAAGTTGACGATTTGCCCCGCGCTGTCGCGTACCGGCGAGATCACTGCCTCGGCCTCGTAGAGCGTTCGGTCTTTTCGCCGATTGATGAAGCGCCCCGCCCAGGCTTCTCCGCGCGTCAGGGTCTCCCACAAGACTCGATAGAACTCCGCGTCCTGCCTGCCGCTTTTCAGAATCCTGGGATTCTGGCCGGTGACCTCGTCCCGGCGATAGCCGGTGACCCTTTCGAAGGCGGGATTGACATAAGCGATGCTGCCCTGCGGGTCCGTGACCACGATCGCCTCCGCGGCTTGCTCCACGGCCAGGCTCAGACGGGCGCGCTCTTCCTCGACCCGCTCCCGGCCCAGACGCGCCCGCAGTGACATGAGCCCATAAGAAACGTTGGCGGCCAACTCGCTGAGGAGCCGCTCCTCCTCGGCGTCGAACGCGTTGGATTCGGCCGAATAGATCGCCAACACACCGCTGGGTTTGCCGTCCGGATTCAGCGGCAAGCCAATGAGCGAGGCGTAGCCGCGTCGCGCGGCTTCCCTCCGCCAGAAGAGGAAGGTCGGGTCCGTCTGCACATCGCGCACGATGTGCACTCGACCCGTGCGGACCGCCGTCCCCGCGGGACCTCGACCGGATTCGCTGTCGTCCCACGTGATCTTCACCTGCGCAAGATAGCCGTCTTCGTGTCCCGCCCGGGCAACGGGACGGATCGATTTGTCCGCGTCGTGCTCCGCAAACCCAATCCAGGCAAAAGGGTATTGACCGACTTCGACGATGATCCGGCAGATTTCGTCCAACAATTCGGCTTCCGCGCTCGCCCGCGCCATGGCCTGATTGCATTGACTCAGCGTCTTGAGGGCACGGTTGACGCGACGCAGTTCAGCCTCGGCGCGCTTCTCTTTCGTGATATCAACCATCACCCCGCAAAGCTGCTGTGGTTTGCCCGCCACATCCAGAACGACTCGGACCTTGTCCCTCAGCCACACGACGCGGCCGTCCGCGGCGAGCATCCGGTACTCGAGCTCGTAATCCCGGCCCACCGCTGTGCCACTGCGGCACTCGGCAAGCGTCCGTTCGCGGTCAGCGGGGTAGATATGCTCTTCCCAGAAATGCGGGAGGGTCAGCCAGTCTTCAATGGAATATCCCAAGAGCAGTTCAGCCCGGCGGCTGACAAAGGTAAAGTGGAACGTTGCCGCATCGGCTTCCCAAACGATCGCGTCCACCGACTGAATCAGGTCGCGCAACCGCCGCTCGGAAGCTTCCGCCGCGGCCCGGAGCCGCTCGCCCTCGCTCTGGTCCTCCACGACGACCAGCAACCGGCCGTCAGCTTCGCCGTGGGCAACGCTGGTGATGGTGATTCGCGCGGGCCGCTTTTCCTGGCTTCCCGGCAGCGTGATGTCGAGCAGGACGCTTTGTGGAGCCATCTCGCTCTCGGAGGCGCTGCTCACCCGATAGGGCGGAGACTCCGCCTGGAGGATTTCATTGAGGCGCCGTCCCAGGACCTCCTCGGAGCGCATATGAAACAACTTGAGGAAGGGGCGATTGGTGGAGAGCACGCGGAGGTCGGAAGAGAGGACAAGCAGCCCGGCCGGAGCACTGTCGACGATTTCCTGGGCGTACTGCCGCACTTTGAGGATGTGCTGTTGCTGCTCGACCCGCTCCTCCAGGGCGTGCGCCAACTGGCTCCGCCGATAGCCGCGGAGCAGCCCGCCGATGACCAGGATGAGCAGCAGGGCGACCAGACCTTCGGCGCGTGCGGTTGAATAAAAGCTCTTCAACGCCTGGGCGCGGTCAATTTTCCGAACCAGACCCCAGCCCGTTTCTGGAATCCGACGCGTGGCGGCGATGACACGAACGCCACGGTGGTCAAGGAAATCTCCCATGCCCTGAGCGCCGCCGAGTGCCGCGACGGCCACCCGTTCGCCGTCCTCCGAGGGTTGCCGAAGGAAACTTGATTTCGTGTCGCGGGACCGAAGTGGAGAGATGAATTCAATAGCCTGCCCCTCCCGCCGCACCAGAACTGTCTCCTCGCTCGTCGCCGGGAGCGGCGACGTGGCCAGGAGCAGATACAAACGACGCATCGGCGAGATCTGCACCTCAACGATCCCGAGGACGTTCTCCCGAGGTGAACCGACGGCGCGAAATCCCTCGCGCGTGATGACCGGCACGGCGAAACTCAACTGGCTGGACTGAGGAGATTCGCCCGAAAGGTCGACGCGAGGTTGCCCATCCTGCAAGGCGGCTTGAAAAAGCTTTTGGGAACGGCCGGAGATTTCCGTCGAGCCCGTCGCCCGGAGAATCGCCTGGCCTTCAAGGTCCAGAATGTTGATGGCCGAATACCCAAAGACCTTGGTAAAGCGATCGAGAAGCGCAGTCAGCTCACGCTGCAGGGCCAGTCGGCGTGGAGATCGGCCGCCGGGGGGTTGGGAGAGCAGTTCGCGGACGGAGGGGAGGGCGGCGAGCACTTCGGCGTCCGCTTGGCGCTCATGAAGATAGTTCGAAACGGCCGATGCCCGATCTTCGGCGATCGAAGCCTGTCGCAGCTCCCAGGACGTCGTTTCATTTTGGTATATGCGCGCGATGTGATACGAGGCGAATCCGACGATAACGCCGCTGGTTAGAAGGAAAACCAGAAGTTCGGACCAGGACGCAGGAAGCAGAAAGCGCCGCAGTCTGGAGAGGAAGTTCTGTCGGGGCCGCTCGCTGGCCCGAACCCGGCTTTCACCTGGATCAGAGGGACTCATGTGATGTCGTGCGACTCGCTCGCCTGGCCTGTGCCGGGCAACCCGTGAGCGTCCTTGGGCGGCAAGGAAGCGACCTGGTCGAAATCCCGCGGGGATTTCTCGAGGCGGCCACGACTCAGCCTTTCGAGCTTCCGGAGGGCTTCGGATCGGATCGCCAAGCAGTTGCGGGCATCGCCCGTCCGGTCACGCGCCGACCCGCTACTTCCATCCGTATATTCTCCCAAGTCTGGTCGGGCAAGGAAAGGAAGACCCGGACGATTTCGGGGTCGAACTGGCGCCCCGATTCGCGCTGAATCTCTGCCCGTGCCGCCGCCATCGGCAGGGCGCGCCGATAAGGCCGGTCGGAGGTCATCGCGTCAAGCGTGTCGGCGACAGCGAAAACGCGCGCCCCGATCGGAATCTCACTTCCCATGAGCCCCTGCGGATAACCCGTACCGTCGTAGCGTTCCTGGTGCGTTAGGACAATGGCAGCCGCCGGGGCGAGAAACGCGATGCGGCAGACGAGGTCGTACCCTATCCGGACGTGCGTCTGCATGACGGCCATTTCTTCCGACAACAGTTTGCCTTCCTTGAGCAGGATCGAATCCGGGATCCCGATCTTGCCGATATCGTGAAGATAGGCGCCACGGGAAATCTGCTTCAGCTCCTCGTTCGAGCACCCGACGACCGCGGCGATCTCCAGGCAGTACCGTCTAACCCGTTCGGAGTGTCCCGCCGTCTCCGTGTCGCGCAAGTCGAGCGCAGCCCCCAAGGCTTCGAGGGTCTCGTCATAGGTCAGCTCAATTCGCCTCATCGCCGCCTGGAGTTGTCTTGTTCGCGCCTCGACCATCTCCTCGAGATTGTGGCGGTATTTCTCCAGCTCGGCTTCTAGGCGCTTCACATCCAGCGCCCTCTGAACGCTCGCCAGCAGAGCATCCAACTGGATGGGTTTGACCAGGTAGTCCGCTGCGCCCTGCTTCATGGCCTGGATGGCGACCCGCAGGTCGTCCTCGGCTGTCACCATCACGTACGCCGAGTGCGGATGCCGCTGGTGAGCCTCCGCCAGGAATTGCATCCCGGACATCCCGGGCATGCGAATGTCGGAGATCACCAGATCGAAGGACTCGCGCTGCATCACCGTGAGCGCTTCCTCTCCACTCGAAGAGGTCCGGCAGTCGTACCCCTCCATGCTGAGGCGCTCGCTCAGCAAGGCGCACACGGCCGGCTCGTCGTCCAAAACCAAGACCCGTCCCTTGGAATCCTCATTGCCCATAGAAGGTGTTCACCGAAGAAGGTCGAAGCGCGCCCCCACAGACCCGAAGGCCCCAGGAAGCATACGACCCCTGTATTCCACACTTTTATACCATAGCTGCTCAGTTTGTTATAGCCCCAGGAAAAACCGCCTCGAGGACATTAGACGGGCCTAATCCTGAAGCCAGCGGATCAGGTTCTGAAAGATCTTCAGTCCATCCTGGGAATACTGGGCAGGCAAGGAGGCGCGTTCCGGATGCGGCATCAAGCCGAGGACCAGTCCGGTAGAATCGGTTACTCCCGCCACCGCTTCCGGAGCGCCGTTGGGGTTGTCGGGATACTGCAGGGTCGGCCGGCCCTCGGCATCGGCGTAGCGGAAAACCACCGGCACTGGGCTCCCCGGCTCACAGATGAGCGGCCGGCCTTCTCCGTGGGCTGTCGGCATTTCGAGGACCTGTCCGGCAAGTCCACCGGTCCACATACAGCTTTCCTCGGAGACAAGCAAGCGGACCTTGCGGTCCTCGAAGCGCGCTGACTGGTTTTCGATGAGCGCCATCGAGCGCTTTCCCGGTGTGCGCCCAGGAAGGATGCCGGCTTCGGTCAGCACCTGAAAGCCGTTGCAGATTCCCAGAATGGGTTTCTGGCTGTCCAGGAACCTCACCAATTGGTCGCGCAGCTTGGCGACCAGCGTCGTGGCAAAAATCCTTCCCGCACCCAGGTGGTCGCCGTAAGAGAAACCGCCGGGCACGGCGGCCGCCTGATAGTCATCCAGACGCGCGCGGCCGTCCAAGAGATCGCGGAGCAGCACCAGGGCGCTCTTCCCGCCTGCCCGCTCGATGGCCGCCGCCGTTTCTTCATGGCAGTTGGTCCCGGGAGCGTAAAGGATCGCCGTCGTCGCTTCGCTCATTCAACCACCTCACGGAATGTCCTGGACCAGACCGCAGCCAGGGAGGAAGTGAAATCTTGCCAGATGGCCCGCCCGCCCTCGGTCAGAATCAACCGGGGTTCTTCAATGACCTCGCCGAGAACGTAATGGGGAACCTTGGATAGGGACGATTCCGAGCCAGGCGCAATCTCGAGAAGCGCCGACCCGATGAACTCTCCGAACAGCAGGCCGTCGCGCCGACCCGCCACGGAAACGTCGAGGTCGATTCGAGCCCCCAAGCCCGACCCGAAGGACGCTTCGAAGATGCGCAACATCAGACCACCTTCGGCAATGGCCGACCCTGATAGATAAACACCTTCGCGACGAAGACGGAGCAGAGCGTCCCACTGCTCTCGAATCGCGACGCCATCGTAGGCATCAAAGAGCCGGTCGCCGCGCTGTCCGTAGCTGTCGGCATAGACGCTGCCGCCCAGCTGCTGGGGATCGGCGCGGCCCACCAGCACGATCTTGTTCCCTGCGCGCTTGAAATCCTTGGTCACAATCTTCTTCACGTCCGGCACGCGGCCCAGTACGCTCACAACTAGGGTGGGAGGCACGTCAATGCGCCGGCCCGCACTCTCCATAGTCCCCGAGCTGGAGTCTTTCCCGGAAATGAACGGGACCCCCAACTGCTCGGAGAGGTCGGCAATCGTCTCGACCATGCGCTTCAAGTCCCAGGCGACGTCGGGCCGCAGCCGCGGTGTATAGAAATTGTCGCACAGGGCCATTTCATGATAATCGGCGCCGGCCACCACAGCCTTGGTGATGGCTTCGATCATCATCAGACGCGCCATTGCCGCCGGATCGATCTCCCCGTAAAAAGGGTTGAACGCCACTGTCGTGATGACGCCGCAGGTTTTCCCGCGCAGCGGCGCCGAAACGTAAAGGTTGGTCGGCATGCGATGGTTCCTGCCACCGAAGGGACCGAGGGCGGTTCTGCCCTGCACGGTGGTGTCGAACCGCGACCCCGCCGCCTGTTGGTCGGCGCAATGGTAGTGGCCCAACACGCGCCGGACGGCTTCTCCCCACTCACCGGGCGTTGTCGGTTCAGGAATGTTCAGCGGCGCAAGCTCCCGCCGAGGTTCCGCCACCACCGTCGCATCGATGGGGCACGCCTCCCACAGGAAAGACACTTCGAGATCCACAATCTTCTGCCCGTGCCAGAAGACTTCCAACCGCTTGTTGTCCGTGAAGCGGCCGAGCGCCGTGTGCAGGACTTCGTATCGGTCGAGAATGGCCTGCGCCTCGGCGAGCTTTTCCGGCGGCACGGCGACTAACATCCGTTCCTGGGACTCTGAAAGGAGAATCTCCCACGCGGTCAGACTGCGGTCTTTGAGCGGCACCTGATCGAGGCCCACGCGGACGCCTGTTTCCGCGCCCATCTCGCCCGCCGCGCAGGAGATGCCGCCCGCGCCGAGGTCGGTAATGGAGCGAACGCACCCGGCATCGCGCAGGACAGGGATGGCCGAAGTGAATTTGCGCTCCGTAATCGGGTGGCCGATCTGCACAGCGGCAAATTCCTTTTCGAGCGTTTCGCCGGTCATGCCGGTCGAGCTGGCGGTCGCTCCGTGAATGCCGTCGCGGCCGGTCTCCCCTCCGATGAGCAGCGCCACATCGCCGGGCCGCGGCTCCTCCTTGATGGCGTACTGGCGCGGGATCAGTCCTACGGAATGCCCGAGCGCGAAGCACTTCGCGTATCCGGGATGAATCCGGTAGACGGGATGCATCATCGGGATGCCCATCGGATTCGTGTAATAGGCCGTGGCGCGAATGGATTCCGACACGATGAGTTGCGGATGCAGCGCCCCGGCGGGCACGTCGGCGTCAGGCAGTCGCGGATCCATGGTGCCCATGATGGTTGACCCGCCGATGGGGTACCCGCCTTTGCCGAATCCCAGCGTGTCGCGGATGACCCCGCCATGCTTGGTGGCGATCCCGCCAAAAGGGGCGATCGAACTGGGAAAGTTGTGCGTCTCACCCTTGATCGTGACCACCCAATCCTCGTAAAACTCGATTCCCCCCGCGTTATCCTTGAACGACGAAACCACCAGAGGATGGTTGATGCGCGCCGTTGCCGCGGAAAGCCGCTTGAGAAGCCCCAGGCTTTTCCACGTGGTGTGAAAACAGTGGTCGCTCCAGCTCTGCGCGAGGATTTCAATCTCCGCGTCGGTGTGCGGCCGGCCCTGCGCGAGCTCGTGGCCTTGGATGGCCTTCATCTGAGAGAGTGGCGCGTACCAGGAACGTGCATGGGAGAGTTCCTCCAGCTCTTTGTCGCCGAGTCCGGCCAGAGAAATCGAGTGGACCGGATCGGGCGTGCCGGTGGGGCGCAGCGTGGTGACCACCTCGCCGGGCTCGCGAACCCGTTCGACGATCCGGTTGTAAAGGAAGCGCGCCGCCAGCTTTCGTGCCTCGGCCTCCTCCGGCCCAACGAATTGGTACCGGCGGCTGAGCCGCGCGAACTCCAGCCCGTTTTCGCCGAGGGCCCGCGCGCCAGCCAGAATCGACGGCGTCTCCGGGTCGGTTACCGCCGGGCGGTAAGCGATCTCCACGATCGGGCCGCGTGCCGGGTCAAGTTGCGTCCGTTCCGAGGAATCCTGATAAAGCGGGTTGACCAGGAGGGAGAGAAGCCGTTCGACGTTGACCTCTCCCGCATCGTCTTTGTAGAGGGTGTAGATGGTATGAATGGGCATGATGGTCGTGTCCTGCCAGCCGCCCGAGGTGGGAACTCGTCGGCCAGCTCTGGGAAGGCTGGACCCGCATCAACTTCTGGACGAGGTGTTGCGAGGAGACGGCTCGTGAGTCCAGCGCAGCATTATATCCGGGATAGGCAGGAAGGCAACCTTCACCCCCGGCGAATTCTCTATTCTGAAGGTGGCGTCCAGGGGGCGGCAGGCGGGGGGCACCGCGCGAAGTCCCGGCCGCTCCCCATCGTTTGTTCTGCTTGATTCTGCCTGGGTACGGGCGTACATTAGGCGAAAGGGATGGCTCGCCAGGCCAACAGGAAGGTGTCTATGAATCTCCAGCGTATCCTCGTTGCGAGCGCCTTGGCGCTGGCAATCGCCGCAGTGGTCCCGCTCAGCGCCCAAACTAAGGGGCAGTCAACCTCCCTGGCTGATCTTGCCAAGAAGCTCAAAGCCGAGCGAACAACATCGGGACAAAAGCCCGTCCGAGTTTTCACCAATGACAACCTGCCGCGCGGGCCGGGGTCTGGCGGCATTTCAGTCGTCGGTTCCATGTCCGCGGTGACGCCAAGTCAACCGAGTCAGCCCGCGGGGGAGGCAGCGGCTGGGACCGCCGCCGGGGCCTCGGCGGCAGAGTCCTCGGGCGCCCACGATGAGAAATATTACCGCGAGCGGATGTCCGACCTGCGGGCGCGGCTGGAATTGCACCAGCGTGAGCTCAGTGTCCTTCAGCAAAAGGAGGGGCAAGGTGAGATGCAGTACTATTCCGATCCGAACAAAACGCTCCAGCAGGAATACTCACGCTCGGACATCAACAACCGAAACGACGAGCTGGCCAAAAAGCAGGCGGAGATCGACGCCGACAACCGCGCCATTCAAGACTTGCTGGATCAACTCCGCCACGAAGGAGCCCCCTCGGGCTGGCTGCGGTAGCTCCCCCTTGCCTTGGTGTGACGGGGGCCACCGTCTGTGGGCCCTAGCTGGCGGACGAAGGCATTTCAGCTTAAGAGATCGAGCGAGGTGATATGAAAAAGCGGCTCCTCCTTTGGGTCGGAGTAAGCGCAGCGCTGATGCTCGCTGCGTCCCTCATCTTCGCGCAAAGTCTGGGCGACCTGGCGCGCGCCGAACGCGCCAAGCGGGAGAAAGAGGGGAAGAAGCCCGTCAAGGTCATCACCAACGATAACCTGCCGCCGCGCCCGCCGGGCGAAGGCCTCACAGCCGCGAGTTCCATGTCCGCGATGCCGCCCGCCGAGGAAGTGTCCCCCACGCCACCGGAACCGGCTTCCCCGGCCACGGAGGCCGCCGGTGGAGATAAGGAGAAGACACCCGAATACTGGCAAGAACAGTTCAAGTCGCTCAGGAAGACGCTCACCGACGACGAAGAGCAGCAACGCCTGGCCGAAGACGAATTGAGCCTCCTGCAGCTTCAGCAGGCGCGGGAGCTATCCCCGGACGTGCAAGGTCAACTGGAAGCACAGGTCAAATCAAAGACCGCGGAAGTCGAAGCCAAGCGTGAGGAGACAGCGAAGACCCGCAAGGACATGGACGATCTCGAAAAGGAATTCAAGGACAGCGGCGCGCCCGCCGATTGGAGCAAGACCGATTAACGCCGCGTTTCATGAATTGGTGGCACGTCGCATGGGCACCCCGTCATGCTGAGCGAAGCGAAGCATCTGCAGTAGCTTCAGACCAGCAGAAAATGCAGATTCTTCGCCCCGATGAACTCCATCGGGGCTCAGAATGACATCCCGCAAGGGCTTCTTGGCGACCGACTAAGCCTTCACCCCCAAGTGCAAAGCCGCTACGCCTGCGGTGAAGTTTCGATACGTGACCTCCCGAAATCCGACTCCCCGCATGGCGGTCGCAAGTTCCTCCTGGCTCGGAAAACGAGAAACCGAGTCAGGCAAGTACTGATAGGGACCGGAGACGCCGGAAATCCATGTGCCCAGACGGGGAAGGATGTGATGAAAGTAGAAGCGGAAGAGCGGCCCGAACACCGGCCAGCGAACCGTTGAAAATTCCAGGATGGCGAGCGTGCCGCCACGCCTCAGCACGCGGTGCATCTCGCCAAGGCCCTCCTGATAGTTTGCGAGATTCCGGAACCCGAACGCCACACTCACTACGTCCAGAGAATCATTCCGAAACGGCAGCGTCAGCGTATCGGCCTCGAGGAAGAAGAGCTTCCCTGCCCGCTGCTTCCCCTTCTCTCTGGCCCGCTGAAGCATGGGACGGCAGAAATCGGTTCCCAGAACCCTGCCTTCCGAATGGTGTGCGAGGGCCAGAGCCAGATCGCCCGTCCCGCAACAGACGTCCACCGCCAACGAGCCAGGCCGCGCGAGGGCGTGGCGCAAGGCGCGCGCTGTGGCCTTCCGCCAGGCGATGTCACGGCCGAGAGATAAAAAGTGGTTCAGGAGGTCGTATCGTCGCGCCACCGCCGCAAACATGGCGCGCACGGCGCGAGCCGTTGATTGCCGGTCGTCGGGATTTCCCAGCGGGCTTCCCCGCGACGCAACCGACGAGGACTTACTCATGCCGGTCGGCTCGCTGGACGTCGTAAAAGGCAGCTTCCACGGCGAAGGAAGGGACATCCGCCACGATGCGGACTTTGCCGATTCGCTCCGGCAGGACCCAATGGATTCTTCCTCCCACGGCTTTCTTGTCGCGGGGCAGCAATCGCCACACGCGCTCCGCTTTCAGGTCGCGAACCGGCGGCAAGGGTCCGAGGCGCCGGATGACGGCCGCGATCCTCTGTGACTCCGCCGGGCCGAGCAGGCCCAGGATTTCCGCCAGCCGCAAGGCCGCCAGCATGCCCCATCCCACCGCTTCGCCGTGCAGGAACCGCCGGTAGCCGGTGGCTTCCTCGAGGGCGTGGCCGAAGGTGTGCCCCAGGTTCAGCACACGTCGCAGGCCCGCTTCCTTCTCATCGCGGCTGACCACATCCGCTTTCACCCGGGCGGCGCGCGCCAGCAGTGGCCCGAGCGTCGCCGCGCGCTCCGGCCGAAGTCCGTCGAGGGCGCGCTCCACTTCGGCGAAGAGCCTTGGCCCCGAGAGTACGGCGTGTTTGACGACTTCAAAGAAGCCGGAGCGGAAGGCGCGTTCATTGAGCGTCGAGAGCACGCTGGGGTCAGCCACCACCAGCCGCGGCGGAAAGAACGTGCCGATCAGGTTTTTCATCGCACCCACATTGACGGCGGTTTTGCCGCCGATGGCGCTATCCACTTGGGCTACAACAGTAGTAGGAACTTGCACACAATCAATGCCGCGCATGTACGTCGAGGCAACAAAGCCACCGAGGTCCCCAATCACGCCGCCCCCGAAGGCAATAATCAGCGATCGCCGGTCCGCGCCCTGCTTGAGAAGTTCGCCGGCCACTCGTTCGACCATGCGGAGGCTCTTCGACGCCTCACCGGAAGGGACGAATAGGGAGCGGGCAGCCTTCAGCCCGCTCGCCCTCAGGAACGGCCTTCGCCATTGATTCCACAGCCCGCGCTCGGTAAGGAGAAAGGTTGAGGTGTAGTCGCTCTGCGCGAGCTTCCGCAGCGCCCGCCAAGCGCCGCGGCCCACCAGAATGTCGTAAGGAATCGTTTGCGAAGTAACGTGAAGTCGTTGCATACCACCCCAGGAGAGGTCGGTCATTCCAAGCGAAGCCTACTGATAGCACACGGGCCCGAGAGCGGCAAGCCTTGAGCGGGCGGGTGCGATGAACGGATCAGGGGGCACATCTGCTCCGCTGCGGGTCCGCCGCCCACTCATCGCCGGATCGATCACTTGGGCTCGGTATATTCCGCGGCGGTCACATTGGAAGGTTCATCCGTCAAGGATCTCCCGGGCTGGTAGGCCGCTTTCTCGTACTTGTCGCCCACCTTGCGGAGGACGTCGTGCCACCCATCGTCCCAGCTAACCCGGGCCGCCCCGTCGACCACCGTCCAAGTGCCTTTCTCCGCCCCGAGCGTCTTCCGCGCCACGCCATCGGGTTTCAGGGTGATGAAGAATTTCCTGCCCGTGCCATCGTCAACCCTCCATCTTCCCAGGAAGTGCGCCCGACCGGCTATAGCGGCGCTGCTGCCGGGAGTATTGAATTCGATTCGGGCAATATCCTCGACACGGAAACTCTGCCGGCGTCCATCCTTGAAAACAATGACGATTGTGCCGGGGCCGCCTTCCTCCGCCGCCCTTGCTTGCGGCGTGGCGACGGGAACCACACACACGAGCACTGCCAGAGCCCAGACAACCCTTACCAGACTGCGCATGGATTTCCTCCTCAGGAGCATCAAAACGCATCCTCTCGGTCTAGGCAATTATACGGAACTCTTCCCCCAACTGTTCCGTTATGTATGGTGCCTTGAAGGTCCTTTGTTCCGGGGGCAGTGGCGGAGGGGAAGGCGCGGGGAGCAGATGCAGCCGGCTGAGGCATTTGGGCCGATCAGGTTGCGTCGAAGGCTGAGAGACTCCGCCAAGATTCGTGGACCAGTTGCGAAGATGCAAATCGGCAGGCTATGATGATGGCGCTTATGCAGCGGTCGAAAAACCATAAGGTGGATTTTCTTGTCCTCGGGAGCGGCATCGCGGGCGTCCGGGCGGCCATTGAACTGGCCCGCGCCGGCCATGTGCTCATGCTGAACAAGGGAGCGCTTTACGAGTCCAGCACGGAGTACGCGCAAGGCGGAATCGCCGTGGTGCTCGGTGAAGACGACGAGGTCTCACTCCACCTTCATGACACGCTGCAGGCCGGCGACGGCTTGTGCCGCGAGGAAGCTGTCCGCATTTTGGTCGAAGAGGGTCCCCACCTCATCCAGGAATTGATCGAGTGGGGGATGAAGTTTGACCGCAACGGAACCAAGCTGGCCTTTACCCGCGAAGGCGCCCACAGCCGGTCGCGCGTCCTGCACGCGCACGGAGATTCCACTGGACGCGAAATCCTCCGCGCCCTCATGGCCAAGGCCAAGTCCCTGCACACCATCCAGATTCAGCCGTATGCCTTCGCCGTCGATCTCCTGGCGGAAGGGCGGCGCGTGGTGGGCACCGAATATCTCGACGAGAAGACGGGCATGGTGAACCAAGTCGTGGCGAGCGCCGTCCTCCTCGCTACCGGCGGCATGGGCCAAGTCTACAAGGAAACCACCAACCCGGCGGTGGCAACCGGCGACGGCGTGGCGATCGCTTGGCGCGCGGGGGCAACGCTCAGTGACATGGAATTCGTGCAGTTCCACCCCACGGCGCTCTACGTCCAAGGGGCGCCGCGCTTTCTGCTTTCCGAGGCGTTGCGCGGTGAGGGCGCCCAGTTGCGAAATATCGACCTCGAGCGATTCATGCCGCGCTACCACGAGGCGGCGGAACTGGCGCCGCGCGACATCGTCTCCCGCGCCATGGTGATGGAAATGCATCGGTGCAAGAGCGAATTCGTTTACCTTGACCTGACCGGCCTCGATGCCGAGCACGTCAAGAAGCGATTCCCCCGCATCTACTCGACCTGCCTGGAATACAACCTCGACATCACGGCCGATCTGATGCCCGTCCGGCCGGCCGCGCACTATGCCATGGGCGGCGTAGCCACCGACCTCGACGGCTCCACCGACCTCGCGGGGCTTTTCGCGGCCGGCGAAGTCGCGGCGACCGGCGTCCACGGAGCGAATCGCCTGGCCAGCAATTCCCTGCTCGAAGGGCTCGTCTACGGCGCGCAGGCGGCGCGGGCGATGAGCGGGCAGAAGACCACCTCTGCGGTGGTCCGGGGTGAAAACCCGTCACAAATGCCGCTGACCGTTTCCAACCCCGATGAAACCAAAGCTGTCCCGGACGTCGAACCCATCCTCTGCACGGTGCGCAATCTGCTGTGGGAAAAAGTGGGCATCATCCGCAGCGGTAAGGATCTGAGCGAGGCCGTGAAGCGCCTCGACTCCCTCACCTTGCCGACACCGGCTTCCCCTTCGAGGCCGTACTACGAAGCGCTGAACATCCTGGAAGTGGCGCGCGTCATCGCCCGGTCGGCGCTGGCGCGTGAGGAGAGCCGTGGCGCTCACTACCGCACCGATTATCCCCTGAAGGGCGAAACCACACCGCCCCGGCACTCTTTTGTTTCCCGCGACACCGCGCTCCAGTTCAGCCCGGACCCCCCTCGCGTCGGCAGCGCCGCTCCCCGCGCCAGCGGCCGTTGACATCCATTCCTCGCCTGCAAAATCCTTCCACTCGATGCCCCATTCCATCCCCCGCTCGCCGTGGGTTCCGCCGGAAATTCAACTGACCAAATAAAGGAAGCTAAGTCCGGGGGGATTCCGGGCGCAGAGAGGCGAGGACAGCAATCAGCAGAATCGAGAGGATGATCCCGAGGGACAGGAGTATGGGGACCTTGTAAAACTCCGCGGCCAGCATCTTGACGCCCACGAAAATGAGAACCAGCGAGAGGCCCGGGCGCAGGTAGCGGAACTTCCGAATGGCCCCAGCCAGCACGAAATAGAGCGCCCGCAATCCCAGAATCGCGAAGATGTTGGAAGTGTAGACAATGAAGGGATCGAGGGTGACGGAAAAAACCGCGGGAATCGAATCCACGGCAAAAAGCACATCCGTCGTCTCCACCAGGAGGAGGACCAGCAGCAGCGGGGTGGCCAGCCGCCGGCCTTCCCGCACGACAAAGAATTTCGCCCCCTCGTACTCCGGCGTGATGGGAAAGATTCGGCGCGCCAGCCGCATCACGGGACTGCGCTGAGGGTCAAACTGCTCAGGCTTCTGCCTGAAGAGCCTGATTCCGGTAAGGACCAGGAACGCCCCGAAAATATAGAGAACCCAATGAAAGCGCGCCACCAACGCCACTCCGGCGGCGATGAAGGCGGCACGCATCACCAAAGCTCCCAGAATTCCCCAGAACAGCACGCGGTGTTGGAATTCGCTGCGCACTCCCAGGACGGCGAAGATCACCGCAAAGACAAAAACGTTGTCCATGGAGAGCGAGACTTCCAGGATGTAGCCGGTCAGGAATTCCAGCGCCGGCTGCCCGCCGCGCCAGAAGTAGATTCCCAGATTGAAGGCGATGGCGAGCACCACCCAGAAGGCATACCAGCCGATGGCTTCGCGGAAGGAGAGCCGGTGCGGTTGGCGCTGAAAGACACCCAAGTCGAGCGCCAGCATCAAAAGCACAAACAGCGTGAAGAGGGCCAGGGCAAGGGTCTCACTCATTTTTCGGCGCGGCTGGAATTGATCAGGTCCCGGACACGAACGGACGAAGCCCCTGGCCCGCGCGGCCCGCGCGTCTCATTGCAGGCGAGTCCTTTCCAACTCGTCCAGAGTTGCCACCACTACCCTGCCGACGATGGTCAAGCTTGTCGGGCTGCATTTGTCGAGGGTGTCCTGGGCGGTGTGCCAGTAGCGGTTATTCGGTCCGTAGTCAAAATCCAACAGATCGGTCGCGGCGACCCCGGCGTTCACGAAGGGGATGTGATCGTCCACGTAGGCCCTCGCCTCGTCCTGGAAATACTTGCCGTACCCAAGTCCCCGAGCGCTCCGGAAGACCGTGTCGGTCAGCCACGGCGTGGAGTTGTATTCGCGGTGGATGTTCAGGCGCGCGTCGCCGATCATGTCCACCAGGATCAGGGCTTCGATGCGGCTCAATTCGCCGTCCGAGGTGAGTTTCTGGACCAAGTGGCGGCTGCCGTACAGGCCGTCTGTTTCCGTGAAGTCCTGAAAGGCCTCTTCGCCATCAAAGAAGACCAGCCAGTAGGTGAAGCCATTCTTCCGGCGGGCGAGGACTCGCGCCATCTCCAGCAGGAGCGCAGCGCTCGAGCCGCCGTCGTTGGCCCCGGCGAATGGAAAATCGCCGAATCTTTTGGTCTCGTAATGCCCGGCGATGATCACCACCTGCCGTCGCGCCCCGGGAATCCGGGCAATCAAGTTCACCATGGGAACGCTGCCCGCAGGCGTCGAAGCCACGAAGCGGTCTTCTTCGACGGCGACGCCCGCCTGCCGGAGCTGGCCGCGGATTTCCTTCCGCGCTTCCTCGAGCGCCTGGGAGCCCGAGGGCCGCGGACCCAGCGCGACCAGGCGCTTCAAGTCTTCGAAGGCTCTCCCACCGTTGAAGGTCAGGGTCTCGGCGGCCCAGCACGTCGCGACCGCCCAGAGCAAGGCGCAGGAGACCCAGCCGAGCCGACTCCGCAGCCGTTTGCCCCTCGTGCCGGTCCAAGCAATCAGAGCCATCTCCAAGAACTATACCCCTTGGGCGTTACGTAGGGTGATCGATGTAGCGACTCGGGGAATTAAGTCGGAACGGCACTAGGCCTGCTCATGCCGCCGCGCTCGCTTCTTCTTCAGGTAGACAATCCAGGAAAGGCCGATGCTGATGATATAGAGCCCCACCATGGGAATCCAGAGGATGAACACCGTGGCCAGGTCTGGCGTGGGAGCAATGGCAGCGGCAAGCACTGCCGTTACCAGAACCGCATAGCGCACGTTCTTGATCAGAAACTTCGGCGTGACGATCCCGAAGATGGACAAAATCAGAATGATGACCGGCAACTCGAAGACCAAGCCCACTCCCACGATGATCGTTGTCACCAGCTTCCAGTACTGGTCGATGGTGATGAAGGGTTGGAACCGGTGTCCGAACTCCACCAGAAATTTCAGCGCCGGCGGCAGGGCCAGCTTGTGAGCGAAGAGCCCACCCCCGATGAAAAGGCCACTGGTCAGGATCACAAAGGGCCAGACGTAGCGTTTCTCGTGCCGATAG
>JAIQGB010000061.1 GCA_020072905.1 Terriglobia bacterium
GTTGGGGATCGACCCTAAGACTCTCGGCATCAAGCGGATTCTTTGTGGCGCCGAGCCGGGTGGGGGAGTGCCGGGCATCCGAGAGAGGATTCAGGAGCAATGGGGGGCTGCCGTGACCGAGGCAACGGGCTCTTGAAGATCCATGGGGACCTCGGCCAGCTTGGCGCTCGGTTCGTACTGGAAAGCCCCTTTCGAGGAAACCACCAGCGACCACTTGCCGGGCTCCGCCTGACGAGCGAGGAGGATGTGATTGCCCTTCGCCACTCGCGTCCCCCCAAAATCGAGGTCAGCGTCGGAAGTGATTGTCGTAGGCGCGTCGGCCCCGATCCGCCAGACGCCGCCCATGGGCAACATCTTCGTGATATCCCGGCCTTTCAGCAAGGGCCGTCCGAAGTCAATCGAGACCTTGGCGTTGCCGACGGTGGTCTTCGCTTCGCCGCGGTCGGCGCCGTGGGCGCGACTGGTGACAGCGCCGAGCGCCAGCAGGCTGATGACAACCAGAGCCAGAATCAGATAGTTCGGTCTTTTCATGATCGTGATCTCCCTCCAAGCTTTGTGTTCCCGCGCCGCCCAGGACGGGCGGCGGGCGAGCTGGCTACTTCGATGGCGTTGCCCCTGCCAGCATTCCTTCCAGCGCGTGGCGCAATTCATTGCCGCTGACGTCGCCGACCCAGTGGCGAATAATGACACCTTTTGCGTCAATAAGAAACAGGGTCGGAAAGACCGCGATGTTTCCATAGGCGGCGTCGCTTTCGCGCGACCAGTGGACAATCGGGAAAGGGATTTTCTCCGCCTCGACGTATCGTCGCCGCACGGCGTCGTCATAGCTCAGGCCCAGAACGCGGTCGGCGTTGGCGCCTACGATGGCGAGGCCCCGGCCCGAGAAGTCGTGGTCCAGTGCGACGAGCTGCGGCGCCTCCTCCATGCAAGGCGGGCACCCCGTGAACCAGATGTAGAGCAGCACCGGCCTGCCTCGGAGGCTTGCAGAATCGAGTTCTGTCCCATCGAGCCTGGACAACTTGAATGGCGGCGCAGGCTGGCCTTCCCACCCACCCAGGTGGCGCGTAATGGCCTGCGCGAAGCGCGCATCTGCAAGGATTTTGGCCTTGTCGACGCGGGTGATTTCGCGCGTCTGAGGGTCGCGGGTGAGGAATTTCGGCACACGGGGATCGGACTCGAGCACACGCAACAGCACGTCGGCAGCTTCGGGAGTCCGCAGGTCGAACTGCTCGGCGATGACTCGGAGCGTGGGAGGCTTCGAGAAATGATCCTGGTACTGGACGGCGAAGAGGGGAATGCGGAACAGGGCGTTATAGAGCTTGTCGAGCGCCTTGCGCTCATCCGGCTCCGTAAAAACCTTGTTGTAGAGTTCTGTGACGAGGAGGGGTTCGCCGGGCCGAAGGTGCTCACGAATGTAATTGAGGACGCGGGTTTCAGCGTCCTGCTGGGCGGCGACGTGCCCCGGCGCCACAAACGCCAGGAGGAGCCCGAAGGCCAGGAAGAAGGCGCCGCGCCGTGTCAACGCGTCCCTCCGGAGCGTCCCGAGGCGGCCAGCGCCTGCTCGGCCTCGTGGAACTCCCGCGAGTGGAAGAGGAGCGAATACTTCAGGTACTGGCTGAGATAACCCCAGCCATGGCCGCCGGAGCGCAGCGCGAATTCATGGGGGAAGCCCCGGGCCGAAAGGATTCGGTCGAGAGTTTGGGCGCCCTCCTCAAAGCCGTAGCGATCCTGATCGCCACAATCAAAATAGAGCTTCAAGTGCTGGAAGCGCTGCGGGTGCTCGGCGAGGGTGAGGGGGCTGTTCGCATCAAAGTAGGCCTCATTGAGAGGCGCGCCGAACGGTTCCTGGAGCACGCGTGCGTAGAATCCCCAGCGGCCTTCCATAGGGAGAGGATGCGGAAACCTGGGGAGCAGGGCCGCGCTGTGAGCGCTGGCGGACCCGAAGACATCGGGATGGTCCATGGCCAGGTGCAGCGCGCCGTACCCGCCCATGGAGGTGCCGCTGATGCCTCGCGCGCTCACCTCGGGAATGGTGCGATATTTCTTGTCGATGGCGGGGACCAACTCCTGAATGAAAAAGTCCTCGTAGCGCTCGTGGCCATCGAAGGAGTTCACGTAGAACGTCTTGCCACCGTCGGGCAGAACCACCAGAAACTTCTCCAGTTGCCCTGCTGCCATCAGGTCTTCCCAAACCTGCTCGCCGCCGCGCTCGCTCCAGCTTCGCTCGTTCTCAAAAAGCCCGTGGAGGAAGTAAAGGGTTGGATATCGCTGCGGTGCCGAAGCCTCATAGCCGGGTGGAAGGGCGACGCAGACATTGACGGCCCGGCCGAGAATCGTGCTTTGGATCGCTGCGCAATCTAGCGTCGCCGCGGGCGCAGAGCGCGCCGGGGTGGGGAGCGCCAAGCAAACGGCCAGCAGCAGGGCGACGAAGAGGGGCTTGGAGATGGAATGAATCGGTTTCATGCGTCAGGGGCGTGGAGAATTCTCCCGGTGGTGCTCCGTCTCCACGTAAATGCTGGTCTTGTCGCCCGGTGAACTCGCGCCGACGGAGGCGCCAGTGCGGCTGCTGGTCCCTGAAGAACTGGTCGCGCCATGCGCCGTTCCGTGGACGTTTTTCAGCGCACGGCCCTTGGATTTCTTCTCACCGCCCGATGCCGTGGTGTCCTCGGCTGCACCCTTGCCGTCGGGAGGCAGCGGACGAAACTCGGTTACGCCGGAGTCGGAAATCTTCTCCTCGGGGGCCTTCGTGTCGTCCTGTTTGGACTTTTCTTTCGCTACGCTTCGCGCGGCTTTGTCCGTGCTGACGCGTGTGGCCTCGGCGAGCGCCGGCTTCTTCCCCTCGTCTTTCTTTGGCGCTTCCTGGCTGGCGGGCTTGAGTGCGTCGGTTGGCGCCGACTGCGCCTCCGCGAGAGCAGCACCTGAGATCAGCATACCCACGAGGAGAGCGAGTGCGCCCGACGGTCTCATTCGCATCATGTGATTGCAGCGCATCCAGAGAGAAGCCCCACACCCATTTTGCTGTCGAGGCCCGGCAGACGTCAAGGAACAGTCCGTCCCTGGGTCGCTCCACATGATTTGATGCACGGCGCGACGAAAAGGCCAGCTCAAAATAGGGTCTCAGACAACGAGCCTATTCCGGCCAGGCAGGCGTCCGCTCTCTCCAGTTGACACAGCAGGCCGGAGCTATTTGTCCATCGGCTGGTTCCAGAGCAGCTCGATGGTGACCCCGCCGTAAGGTTCGGTGTCCATGTAGGCGAAGCGGCCCTTGCTATCGGGGTTGTCCCAGCCGCCGCTTTGCGAGAGGGGCGCGCCCCGGGCTTCGAGCAGCTTGATGGCCTCGTCCATGTCCTTCACGTTGAACGCCAGATGGTGGAAGCCCTCGCCGTGTTTCTTCAGGAACTCGTGGTAGACGCTCGGCCCGATGAGTGGTTGGATCCATTCGAACGTGACGTCGCCCCAGTGCCACCAGCCGAGATCCATCTCGAACTTGCCGGGTTGGCCGCGGTAGTTCCGGTTCACGCTGACGTTGTGATCGATGGGCATCCCTCCGAAGCCCAGGCCTTCGAAAAACGCTCCTACCTTCTTGTCGTCGCGAACGACGATGGCGTACTGGACCACCTTGTTGAAAGGATACTCATTCTCGGGCTCTGGCCGGGCTGCGCCGGGTGGGTCGTCGGGACTGTACATGACTTCCATGGTGAGGCCGCCGCCCTTGGACGCCGTGTCGAGATAAGCGAATAAGCCCTGCCCCTTCTCGCCTTTCCAGCTCCCCCGCTGGATGATGTCCACGCCTTTCGCCTTGAAGTACTTCAATTGCTCTTCAAACTGCTCTGCGCTCGAGGTGGCGTAGGCAAGGTGCTGCACCCCGTCGCCGTGCGCTTGCAGAAACTCGGTGTAGACGCTCTTTCCCTTCACCGGCTCAATCCACTCGATCTCCATATCTCCGATTCGTGCGAATGCCATCTTCATGCTGAGCGGGGTCTTCTTGCCGCGATAGGTGACGTCGGGGAACTCCTGGACGCCTTCGTGGCGGACATTCTTCAGGCCGAGTTTCTCCCAGTAACCCACCACCCGATCGAGATCTATCGCTACCCAGCCCACTTGCGCGACGTGGCGGTAGATGGAAAGATCCACCGTCGGCTTTGATTCGTCCGGCGCGGCGAGCGAACGCACCGGTGCGAGAACGGCCAGAATGATGGCGGAAAACAACAGGATACGAAACGAGCTGCGCATTTTCCCTCCCTTGGGCCACACGGCGTGGCGTGACCGAAGCACAAGTCATGAACCGGCGCGAGCATAACACTCAGGACCCGCGGGGGCAATCTCCATGCATCGAACGCAAGCGGCCGGCGCGGCCCATCGTAGGCACAGGGTTCCAGCGGCTTCAAAGCACCGAAGTAAGGTTTCCTTCCGGATCGTATTGCGGGCGCAGTTCCTGGGAGGCAATCCGCCAGCCGGCCAGCTTGCCGGCCTCGTGGGTGAGCGGCGCGGAGATCGCAATGCGGCCCAGGCTGAGCGTGTTGCGAATCCAGACGACGCGCTGCTCCTCGGGGTCCGGCCGCCCCAGGTGGCCGAGGGCCAGATCCAGGGCTTCTTGGTCGGAAGCCAGATGCATGGGCAGCTTGGAGGGCACGGGGTTCAGCGAGACCCGCGAGTTGAGGTAGGTCTTCTGGAAATCGATTTTGCGAAAAAGGCGCTCGTGAATCACGTCTGCCAGCCCGATGCCCACGGCGTTGCCGCCACTCTCCGCGGTCAGGTCGCGAACGTAGATGAGGCCGATCTGGGGAGACTCGCCGGGCTGCAATTCAACGCCGCGGCCGATAACTTTCGTATCCATGCCCGTGCCGCTGATGTTTTTGCCCAGCTCGTCAACGATCAGCAGGTGGAGCTTCGAAAACGGGATGCCCGGGACCAGCGGCCGGGCGAGCCAAAGCAAGTCCTGCTCCTCGGCCACGATGTTCTCCGGCCGCGCCGCGCGCACGGTACAGATTTGGTGCATCTCGTTTTCTACCACCGCCAAGCCGGCGAGAATCTTGCCGCCGGCGAGCGTCACGGCGGACATGGAGCGAATCACGTGTTCGAAGCCGAACTTCCAGCCCCAGCGGTGCGTTTCGCGCGCTCCTTCTTCCTTGCCCATGCCCACCGCCATCATCTTCATCAGGCCGCTTTCGTTCTTGCCGGAGAAATCGGTGTGGGGCTTGACGCGGTTGAAAACCAGCACGCCGTCGGCTTCCCAGGCGTTGCGGTCCATATAGACTTCGAACCCCTCGGGGGTCCGGCCGAGCTGAACCGTCGCCATCGAGGAGCGGACTTCCACGCCGACTTGGTCGGAGGTGACGCCATACTCTTCCAGAATCTTCCTCTGTCCTTCGGCCGTCGCCCCGCCGTGGCTCCCCATGGCGGGGAAGACAAATGGGAATGCGCCCTGCGATTTCAGCCAAGTGCAAATGGCGCGCACGATCTCGCGCAGGTTGGCGATGCCGCGGCTACCCACGGAGACCGCAATCCGGCACCCACGCAGCCTCTCGGCGGGCAAGGTCAGCCCCGCCAGCGCTTGGTGAACCTCCCGTTCCAGGTCGCCGAGCGCCGGAACACTGGGAGCAGCCCTTTCGATGAGATTGAGAGTGCCGAGAGGAGACACCCCGTTCGTTGGCATGACGCCTCCACGTTTACTCCCTGGAAAACGCTTCGTCAAGTGCCTGGGTGGCCTGACGGAAGAGGCCCGGGAGTTTGACCTCGGGCCTAACGCAGATTGACGATGACGGTCTCTTTAACACCAAGTCTCGGAACAATGACCTTGAGAGTGTCACCCGCCTGATCGCACTGCGCGGTCTCCCCAGATACGAGCAACTTGACACTCCCGCAATGCTCCCCGGGCCGAAGGCGGATCGACACCGTCTGTGCGCCAAGCGGAATTATCTCCGTCAGCGGTGGCTGCCAGGCCGCGGGGTTCGTCAAATTGACGAGGAACCCCACCAGGCGCTTATCGCCGGGCTGATCGTAAAGTGAAAAATCCACCAGGCCGGGGCCTTCCACGCGGGACGGCAGAGAGCTGGTTGTGGCCCAACGCACCGCGCTCGCCAGTAGACGGCCATGGTCGGGCAGGTGCGTTGCGCCGTAGGTCGCCGCCAGGTCTCCGGGGAAGTAAACCACGCGCCCTTTCCCGACCGAGCGGAAGTAAGCGAGCGGAGTATCTGTTGTCTTGGTTTCCGTCCAAGATGTTTCAGGTGGATAGACCGGGTAGGCGGGAATCAACCAGAGCGGAGTTTGGGCCTGCCCGGAGGACCGTACCGGAACGAGATACCGCGTGTTGGGCAAGATCGCAGTGCCCTCGAACGAATCCCGGAAAATGTCGGTGCTTTCCAAACGCAGGTAGGAATGGCCGAGCGGGCCGAGCACCGTTTCGCCGGCGGCGCGGACTCCGAACAGATCGGCCAGGCCAAAATCCGTCCTGCGTTTTCCGGTTTCGTCGTAGCGCGAGGTCTCAAATGTGGCGACTAGGCCGCCACCGCTCTGGACGAACTCCTCCAGCGCACGGAGCGATTCATCGCCAAGCATCGCGGTGTTGGCCAGCACGAGGACGCGGTAACGGTCCAGCTTCGGTTTCTTCAGGTTTTCCGCCAGCACCATGTCGAACGGCGTCCCGGTTTCAAGCAAGGCCTGATAAGCGCCCCGCAGGCTCTCGGTGACGTTGGGGGGACTTCCCAGGGGAGTGTCTGCCGCAGGTACTTTGTAGAAGTCGATGGTCGGCTGGGAGTAAACCAGGCCGACTTCGGCGCGAGAGCTGAGATGCTGGAAGTATTGCTGGTTCCTCCGGTGAAAGTCGTAGAAGTCTTCGAACGCTTTGAAGCCGCGCCGGTCTTCCTGCGCCGCTCCGACCACGTGCAGCCAGGGCCGGGCGCCGCTCGCGACCGCGTCGGCGAGCCACACTTGCTGTTCTGCCTCGGGCTTCGCGATGTGCCGCCAGCCGGGCAGGTAATAGCCGATGGTCACCCAGTAAGGCAGTTCGCCGTGGCCCAGGGCGCGCAGGAGCTTTGCGGTCATGCCGATTTGCCAGAGCGGCGTCCCCGGCCCGCGCCCCTGGTTTTCCACCTGCAACACTTCCTGTCCGCGCTCGACCAACCCGTGCATGCCTGCGATGCTCGTCTGGTTAGGAATGAAGATCGCTCCCGGCTTCAGGCGCTTCACCGTCTCCGACCAGAATTGCCAGACGTCGGCGAGGCGCCGGTAGTGCCAGGTGACCCAGGCGCGATAGGTGGGGTCGGCGCGGTCTTCCGCGCCGGGCAACTCGAGCCCGGTGTCCTTCTTGAACCGCTCGCGGCAGTACCGGCAGTAGCAGATCCCGTCATATCCATCCCAGGCATTGCCGAAAATTCCGTCCACATCGTAGCGGGAGAGAATCTCGTCGAAAATCTTAGGCATGTATTCCCAGAAGAACGGACTGTTCGCGCAAATCATGTAAAGCTTTTCGCGCGGCTCGGGCGGCCAGGTGAGCAGGTTGGGTTTGCCCTCCTGATCGACGCTGAACCAATCCGGGTGGGCCTCATAGAAATCCTCGCGCTGGTAGGACGGGTCGAAGCGCGCGAGCACGTGCAGGTGGGCCTGGCGCGCCGCCGTCACAATCTCGCCGAAAAGGTCGCGCTCGCCGAGAAACCTGCTGCGCGTGTGGAGCGGAATCTTCGTCGGGTAATAGGCTACGAATCCGCCAGCGTTGATGGTGATACCATCCACGTGGCAGCGCTGGAAGTAGTCGATCCACCACTTGACGTCGAAGCGGCGTGCGTCGAGTTCATTAATGTTGACTTGGCCCCAGCGCATGGCCTGCTGGTACCAGGGCGCCGGCGGTCGGTCTTGCGCTGAACCGTTGAAGGCGCCAGTGAGAAGAATCGCAAGTGCCAGCAGAACGAACCCACACCGCAAATTAAGTCTCATCTTCACGTCGCTTCCTTCTACGAATATTCCATCACGGACCTTACTCGCGCAGCTTGCGAAGCTCCGCTTCATCGACCTCCAGGCCCAGACCCGGCCCGTCGGGCACAGGCAGATAACCGCTTTTCTGCTCCAGCGCAGGTCGGATGACGCGGTTCAGGATCGCGCGCTTGGAGTTGATGTCGTACTCTTGCGCGCGGTCTTCGCGGGCAAAGCATGCGGTGAAGTGCAGATTCGCCGCCGTGCCGATGGCCGGCTGCGTCTGATGCGGCACCAGCATCCGGTTGTAGGAGCTCGCCAACGCCGCGATGCGCAGCCCTTCGGTGATTCCCGCGCATTTCACCAGGTCAGGCTGGACGATATCCACGTTCGCCTGTGTGATGAGGTCTCGGAATTGCCAGCGCGTGTACTCGTGCTCCCCGGCAGCGACCGGCACGTCGAGCGCGGCGACAACTTGCGCGAGGCCCGCATAGTCATACTGGGCGACGGGCTCTTCGTAGTGGATGATCCCGAGCTCGTCCTGGAACCGCCGGCCAAGCCGAATGGCTGTGGAGACGGAGAATCCGTTGTTGGCGTCGAAGCCCAACTCGACCTTTTCGCCGATGGCTTTGCGCACCTCCGCGAGCACGGCCCAGTCGTGTGCGGGGTTCGCGTCCGTGCGCTTGGTCCCCCAGTCCATGCGAATCTTGACCATGGTGATGCCTTCTTCCACGGCCTTAGCGGCGCGGTGGGCCATCTCCGCCGGCGTCGCCTCCGCGCCGCCGCCGATGCTCGCGTAGACGCGCACGCGGTCGCGGCGTCGCCCGCCGAAAAGCTGCGAGAGGCTTTGCCCGGTGACCTTGCCGAAGATGTCCCAGAGCGCGATGTCAATTCCCGCGATCGCTTCCGGCTGCGCGCCCATCACCCCGAGCTTGTAGGTGGAGAAATACATGTCATCCCACAGCCGCTCGCGGTCGAGGGGCTCCTTGCCGATCACCAACTCTTTCAGCGCTTCGTTGATGAAGCTGGCGATGGCGCGCACGTCCATCGGGCTCGATTCGCCGTAGCCCGTGATGCCCTGGTCGGTGCGGACGATGACAAAGAGCGAGCCGCAGTTAAGTACCCAGGTCTCAACGCCGGTGACTTTGAGGCGCGGCAACGGGCCCGCAAGGAGTTGCGGCACTCCGGGTGCCAAGCTCGCGGCGACGGCAGCGAACTGGAGCGGCAGTTTCAGGAAGCGGCGTCGCGGCAGCGAGAATTCGTGAGAAGTGGTGTGTTCGTGCATGGGAGATCCCTCGATAGCCAAGGTTGGGACGAAGCGCCGGCGATCCTTCTGTTTTCTATCAGAGGGCGCGCAGAGAGGCAAGCGGTGGTACGCGAAGCGCCCGGTTGCGTGCGCCGGGGAATCTGTGTAGAGTCCTGTGCAGTTGATGGGGAGTCAATTCTCGAAGCCTGAGGAGGGCCAATCCGTGCCAGTGGTGACACAACTTTCTGTGATGGTCGAAAACAAGCGCGGAGCGCTCGCCGAGATCTGCACCAAACTCGCCGAGAAAGCGGTGAACATCTCAGGGATGATGGCGCCGGACCAGCCGGGGTTGGCGCCGGTCCGGTTGGTGGTGAATCACCTGGACACGGCCAAGAAAGTCTTCGACCAGCTCGGGCTCCGGTACACGGAGGAGCAGGTCTTCAACGTGCGCGTCTCCGACAAGCCCGGAGCGCTCGGGAAAATCACCCGCAAGCTCGCGGATAGCGGTGTGGATATTCGCTTCGCCTACGCAACCATCCTCAAAGGCGCCGGGGACGCCAACATCGTCCTCGGCGTCTCGGACGTCGAGGCGGCGTCAAAGGTCGTCAAATAGAAACCTAACGTACCGCGCGCAGAGGCCCGGAAAGGTCATAGACTATTCCACTCCTCCACGGCGAGCGCACGGCCCAGGATCCCCTCGACCTCGGAGATCAGCAGGCGGACTTGCGGGACCGAGTATTCGGCGTTCGAGGGGATGGCGAGGCGTTTCTGGCCGAGAATCATGAACTGATGCCGAGTTCCGGAGAAGGGCCCATCGAAGCCGAGCTTGCGCAGCCTACGGATGAACTTGCTGCGCTTACACGGCGTCAACCGGCTCACGCGCAGGCTCCTTGTTGAGGTCGATGCCCCCGAGCACCGGAAGGTGGTGTCTCAACCGCAGGCCAACCAGAATCCAGTCTTCCAGAGTCGACCGCAATTCACTCTCGCAATCGCGGAGTGAGCCGCCAAAAGCAATGACACCTTGGCAGGGCGGGATGCGCCCAACGAAGGTCCCATCATCCAGCTTGTCGAAGACGGCCTGCGCCATGGCCTCCCCTACGTAATCGCTCAGCACATACCGTGAAGCCATTCGAGCCTCCTCTGGTCGCTGAGAGCCAATATACCCCCAATTTCTCGAATTTGGCAGCAGCCCTCATAACGCTTTGTGATGCCTGTGGCCTCGGCAGCAGTGGAGACTCTGCACGCAGTAGGGCTCGCGGCGACGCGCTGCGCGGCCCCATTCACTTCTGCGACCGGTTGACAGGGCTCACGCCGGACGTGGGCCAGGCGAAATCCTTGAACTCGCCCCTGCGGTCGAATGCCCCGGGAGGGATGGCCTCTGCCGGCTGAACATTGATGCCCGCGCCCGGGTAAGTTGCCACAAGGACAAGGAAGCGAATCATCGCAACCAGCGAGAACCGATCAACGGCGGCGGATCAATGTTTGGCTGATGAATTATGCGGAGGCAACTCCATACTGCCGAGCCGGCTTCTCCACGTCCTGGGCTCGCGATGCAGGTGCATGACTGCAATGATGAGCAAAACATCGCCCCTGATCTGATAGATGATCCCATACGGAAATTTGTTCATCAGGCAGCGGCGGGTTCTCTTTGAGATCGGCGACCAAGCTTCTGGATATAGAAGAACCCTTCCAATTGTACGCTTTATCTCTTCGGTGAACTGGGAGCCAAGTCCTGCATTCTGCGAATCCTAATAGGCGATGGCCTCGGCCAACTCAGCCTGAGCGGGCTCCAGGAACTGAACGACCATCACCGTTTCACTTTGCTGATTGCTTCCAAGGCGGCTCTTGCGGAAACGGCTCTGATTTCACCGCGCTCAAATGCATCAAGGCGGTCTTCCGCTTCCTGTGCCCAGAGCCGGTCGATTCGGGCGTCGGGGGTAGTGTCGAGACTCGTTAGGAGGCGGTCCACCAACTCCGCCCGCTCTGCAGCCGGCAGAGATAGCGCGGCCTCGAGAAGCTTTGTGCCTTTCTCTGACATGAATCCCTCTCCTTTTACTGCCATGAATTGTAGCATGACTCGTAAACCGCGATTCGATGTCGCAACCCTGCTTCTCGATCCCGCGCTTTCTTTCTGGACACGGGTCGAGGGTCTTCGTCGCGGGTAGCAGGACGACGTCCGCGGCCTATTTCTGGGATTGATTGACCGGGCTGACGCCGGTCGTGGGCCAGGCGAAATCCTTGAACTCGCCCCTGTGATCAAACGCCCCGGGAGGGATGGGTTTTTCAGGCTGGACGTTGATGCCCGCGCGGCGCACCTCGGCCAGCACTTCCGCTTCGTGAATCCGCGAGGCATCGTATTCCACCTTCAATTCATTCCCTTCGATGGCTATCCCGCGAATCCCATAAACAGTGGAAAGCCGACTGAGGCCCTCTAGTTGCTTGTTGGCGAGTGGTGCGGCAAGGTGGTAGTTCGTGGTCAGGAAGGTCATCTTCAAAAGCCCCTGACAGTCAATCAGATTTTAGCACGCGGAAGCTCACGATCGTTTACAGCGCAACGCGCCGCAATCGCAGAGCATTGGAAATCACCGAGACAGAGCTGAACGTCATCGCGGCGGCGGCGATCATCGGGCTGAGGAGCAGGCCGAAGACGGGATAGAGCACGCCGGCGGCCAGCGGCACGCCCAGCGAGTTGTAGACGAAGGCAAAAAAGAGGTTCTGCCGGATATTCCCCATCGTGGCGCGGCTCAGGCGGCGGGCGCGCGCGATGCCGCGCAAATCGCCTTTGACCAGCGTGATGCCGGCGCTCTCCATCGCCACGTCCGTGCCGGTACCAATGGCGATGCCCACCTCCGCCTGGGCGAGCGCGGGAGCATCGTTGATTCCGTCGCCGGCCATGGCCACGACGCGCCCCTGCGCCTGCAGGCGCTTGATCACCTCGCCTTTTTGCTGGGGCAGAACCTCGGCTTCGACTTCGTCAATGCCGAGCTCGCGCGCCACGGCCTGGGCGGTGACGCGGCTGTCGCCGGTGAGCATGACGATGCGCATGCCATCTTCGTGCAGCATTCTGATGGCCTCTGGAGTCGAGGCCTTGACGGGGTCAGCGATGGCCACGAGCCCGGCGGCCTGGCCGTTCACGGCGACAAAGACAACAGTCCGGCCCTGGCGGCGCGACTCCTCGGCTTGGGAGATCAAACTCCCCAGATCGATTCCCAGCTTCTCGAACAGCTCTGCATTGCCGAGCGCCACCGCGCGGCCGTCCACTTTCCCTTGGACTCCCTCGCCGGTGGAAGACTGGAAATCTTTGACCTCGGCGAGCGCCAGATTTTTCTCCCGTGCGCTCGCGACGACCGCCGAAGCCAGCGGATGTTCGCTCGCCCGCTCGAGACTGGCGGCGAGGCGCAGCAGTTCGGATTCTTCCCAGCGGGGCAGAACCTTCACTGCCACGACGCGCGGCTTGCCTTCCGTCAGCGTTCCAGTCTTGTCGACGACGAGCGTGTTCACTTTCTCCAGGACTTCCAGGGCTTCGGCGTTCTTGATCAGCACTCCGGCCAGCGCGCCACGGCCCGTCCCCACCATGATGGACATCGGGGTGGCGAGGCCCAGCGCGCAGGGGCAGGCGATGATGAGCACCGCGACGGCGTTTACGAGTGCATAGGCGAGGCGCGGCTCGGGCCCCACCAGACTCCAGACGATGAAGGTGATCACCGCGGCCGTAATCACGGCAGGGACGAAGTAGGAGGCAACGACGTCCGCGAGCCGCTGGATCGGGGCGCGGCTGCGCTGGGCTTCACTCACCATCTTGACAATCTGCGCGAGCAGGGTGTCGCTCCCCACGCGCTCCGCGCGCATCACAAAACTTCCGGTGCCGTTCACCGTTCCCCCGGTGACCGCGTCGCCGGATGTTTTCTCGACAGGAACAGGCTCACCCGTCACCATCGACTCGTCCACGGAACTCGAACCTTCGAGGACGACGCCGTCTACAGGAACTTTCTCTCCGGGCCGTACGCGCAGACGGTCGCCGGGCTGAACCTGTTCGAGGGGGATGTCCTCCTCCTGACCGTCGCTGACTTTGCGGGCGGTCTTCGGCGCCAGACCGAGAAGCGATTTGAGCGCGCTCGTCGTGCGGCTGCGCGCGCGGAGCTCGAGCACCTGGCCGAGCAGGACGAGCGTGGTGATGACAGCGGCAGCCTCGAAATAGACCGCCACCTCGCCGCCGTGTCCACGGAAGGAGTCCGGGAAAACGCCGGGGGCAAGCGCCGCGATGACGCTATAGACATACGCCGTGCCCGTACCGACGGCGATCAGCGTGAACATGTTCAGGCTGCGACGCACGACCGAGGCCCAACCCCGCTGGAAAAAGGGGAGGCCGCCCCAGAGAACGACGGGGCTCGCCAGCGCGAGTTCGATCCAGGTCAGGACACGCGGCGAGAGCGCGTGCTGCACCGGCTGGCCGGGAATCATGTCGGACATGGCGAGGAAGAGCACCGGCGCGCTGAGGACGAGGCAAACCCAGAAGCGTCGAGTCATCGCCACGAGCTCGGGATTCGCTTCTTCTTCCAGGGTGATGGTCCGCGGCTCGAGCGCCATGCCACAGATGGGGCAGGCGCCCGGCTGGTCTTGCACGACCTCCGGATGCATCGGGCAAACGTACTGCGTTCTGGTGGCGGGTGCGGACACCGCAGCCGGCTCGAGCGCCATGCCGCAGTCGGGACATGACCCGGGTCCTTGCTGGCGGACCTCCGGGTGCATGGGGCAGGTGTGGATTTGCGCGGCTTCCTTCGCATGGGCGGTCGCCCCGGCTCCCAACTTCGCGAGCGACGGCTTCGGGGCCAGGTACTTGTCAGGATCGGCGCGGAAATTCTCCAGGCAAGAGGGATTACAGAAGTAGTATCGCTGGCCCTGGTGGTCGTGCCAGCCGGCGGCATCTTCCGTTTCGATTTCCATCCCGCAGACGGGATCGATGACCATTTTGCCCTTCAATCACTATTGTAGTTTGTGCGCCCCAGCTCGACAAGTTTCGATTCGGCGACCGCCATGCGCGGATTCCTGTTTGTGCGGGGTGCCCTGCAAATCGCTGTGCTATAATCGCCGCGCTTCAAGCCTCAGCGCGAGGAGAGACGATGGCGAAGAAACCGAGCGCCCCAAGTGCCCGCAAAGCGAACAGCGATTCCAACCCGACCGTCGCGGCGATGCTGGCGGGAGTGATCTACCAGGCGCGGCTGCTCAACCGGCAATCGAAATTGAATATCCCCGAGCACGAAGTGATTTCGGACGTCGTTGACCTGTATCGGGTTGTCCGGGACGAGGGCGACAATTCTCGGGTCTTGCCAATCCACCGCGCCGATGAGCTTGTCGGCGATCTTCCCTTTGGAATCGATGATGTAAGTCTCGGGGAATTTGAACGTCCCGTAGCGTGAGGCCACGGCCTGGTCGGGGTCGCGCGCGATGGGGAAGGTGAGTTGCGCTTCGCTGACGAATCGCTCCAGCGCTTGCGCGTCCTGATCCACGCTCACGCCGATCACGGTCACGTCCGAGCCGCGCATCTGGTCGGCAAAGCGCTTCAGGCTAGGAGTCTCTTCGACGCAGGGCGGGCACCACGTCGCCCAAAAATTCAGGACCACCACGCCGGGCCGGAAATTGCCGAGCGAAATCGGTTGCTGGTTCAAGGAGGGGAGAGTGAAGTCCGGAGCGGTGTCACCCGTCTCGACAGGGCCGGGCTGCCGCGACTGGACTGCAAGGAAAATCGTCCCGCCCACGATCGCCGCGAGTACTAGCAACTTGAGGGCATTGTTTTTGCTCATGCCTGCCGGCTCCATTATAATGGGAGATTGCGAAAATGGCTGAAGACTTGACTGAAGTGTGCGAGGGCCGGCGAGCGCCGCGTCAGGGCCGCGGGTCATGCCCATGATGGACCAGGATCAGGGCCGCGTCTCGGTAATCGTTCCCGCCCGCAACGAGGAAGCCAACATTGCGCGCGTGGTTCGCTCGCTTGCGCCGCAGCAGGGGGTGCGGGAACTCCTGGTGGTGGACGACCGCTCCCAGGACCGCACCGCGGAGATTCTGAAGGACCTGAAGGCGAAGATCCCCGCCCTGCAGGTGATCGAGACCGATACTCTGCCCGAGGGCTGGACGGGCAAATCGTACGCGGCGGCGACGGGCGCGCGGGTGGCGTCGGGCGCTTGGTTGCTTTTCACCGACGCCGATACCGAGCACCTGCCGGGCAGCCTCGCGGTGTTGCTCGAGCGCGCCGAGCGCGAGGGCGTGGACCTGCTTTCGCTTTCGCCCGGGCAGTCGACGCGCACGGTGTGGGAGAAAGCGGTCATCCCGCTCATCTACACGCACTTGGCGAGGCTCTATCGTTTTGAAGATGTCTCCGATCCGGCATCACCCGCGGCAGCGGCGAATGGCCAGTATGTGCTGATTCGCCGCGCCGTTTACGACCGCGTCGGAGGCCACGAAGCCGTGCGCGGCGCGATCCTCGAGGATGTGGAGTTAGCCCGGCGCGTGAAATCCGCAGGGGGCCAATTGCTCTTTCTCCCGGGCGCGGAGTGGGTGTCCACGCGCATGTATGGGAGCTTCTCCGCGATGTGGCAGGGGTGGACGAAGAACCTTTACTTGCTTTACGGCCGGAACGTGACCCACATGCTCGGCGCGCTCGCCGAACTCTGGCTGCTGGACCTCGCGCCGGCCTTGGCGTTCGTGGCGTTAGCGCTCGCTTGGGCCATGGGAGCCGGCGACCTGTGGACGGTGCTGGCGGCACTGACGTTCTTTTTCCTGGCCATGCTGCGCCAGTGGAACTACGGCCAGGCGCTCGGCCGGATCGGTTTTGACCCGCGGCTGGCAAGGTACCAGGCACCGGGCGCGGCGATCTTCAGCTTTCTGCTGCTCAATTCCGTGCGGGCCTACCGGTGGGGTGGCAAGATCGAGTGGAAGGGCCGCTTGTATTCGACGAAGAGGGCGGGATGATTTATGTGACGCGCCGGGCGGAATTTTCCGCCGCGCACTTCTACCACAATCCGAACCTGAGCCCGGAAGAGAACCGGCGCATCTTCGGCAAGTGCAACAACCCGCACGGGCACGGCCACAATTACACGCTGGAGGTCACGGTGGCGGGCGAAGTCGATCCCACCACCGGCATGGTGCTCGATCTGAAAGACCTGAAGAAAATCCTCGAACAGGAAGTCTTGCAGGTGATGGACCACCGCTTCCTCAACAAGGAAGTGCCGGCGTTTGCGACCGCCATCCCGACCACGGAGAACATCGCCATCGAGATCTGGAAACTGCTCGCGCCGAAACTATCCTTCGGCACGCTGCATCGAATCCGGTTGTACGAGACTCCCGACTTGTTCGTGGACTATTACGGAGAATGATGGTTTACCTGACCCGGCGCTACCGTTTCTCGGCGGCGCATCGGCTCCACAACGACTCGCTCTCTCCCGCGGAGAACGCGCGGATCTACGGCAAGTGCAACAACCCCTTCGGCCACGGGCACAACTACGTGCTCGACGTGACCGTGGCGGGCGAGGTCGATGCCGCGACGGGCATGGTTTGCGATCTGGGCGTGCTCGACGGAGCGGTCCAGCGCGAAGTGCTCGATCGGTTCGATGAGACCCATCTGAATCTGGACGGGGAGAGCTTCCGCACGCGCGTTCCGACCGCGGAGAACATCTGTTTCGAGATTTTTGATTTGCTGCGCGCTCCGCTCGCGGGCGCCGGGCCCGGCGGGAACACGCGCCTCGAGCGCGTCCGTCTGGAGGAGACAAACTCGAACTTTTTCGAGTACTACGGCGGGGGCGGGCCGCGGAGCGCCGCCTCCCAAGTGAGATGAGACCATGAACGAAGACCGGCTATCCACCCTGGACGAACTCGGCATGACGGCGACACCCGACCTGCTCGAGGAGAACGTGCGGACGCTCCTCCGCGAAGTGGGAGAAGATCCCGGGCGCGAAGGCTTGTTCAAGACGCCGCAGCGCGTGGCGAAGTCCCTGCGCTTCCTGACCAGCGGCTATCACGAGGACGTGGACAAGGTCCTGAACGGCGCGCTCTACGAGGTGGCCTACGACGAGATGGTGATCGTCAAGGACATCGAGGTCTTCAGCCTCTGCGAGCACCACCTGCTGCCCTTCTTCGGCCGCTGCCATGTGGCCTATGTCCCTACCCAGAAGGTGATCGGGCTGAGCAAGATCCCGCGGCTCGTGGACGTGTTTGCCCGGCGGCTCCAGGTGCAGGAGCGGCTGACCACCCAGATCGCCGAAACCATCATGGCGAAGATCAA
>JAIQGB010000459.1 GCA_020072905.1 Terriglobia bacterium
AGATGGCAGGCTTCAGCCAACACTTCGCGTCCATCCGCAATCGCGTCGAACGTCTTGCGATGCTCGCGGAGCCGGCGCGGTCCGTGGAAGAAATCTGCCGGAGTGCGGAAGCGCGGGGCGGTCTCGAACTCGAGGACGTCGCCTTGCTGCTGGCCTGGGGACGCGACCCGGTGCGACGTGAGTACATCCACGCGGCTTCGCGGCACCTGCGGGACACGATCGGGCCGCGCACAGTCGATATCATTATTCCCGAGTACCTGACAAGCTTCTGCCAGAACGATTGCCTTTACTGCGGCTATCGCCAATCCAATGCCCTCGCCGAGCGCGTGCGCTTGAGGCCGGACCACTATGAGCGCGAACTCGACCTGATCCTTTCTTGGGGATATCGCCAGATCGAACTGGTCTTGGCCGACGATCCGGATTTTCCTGCTGACCAAGTCGCTCAATATGTCTCTTTGACGGGACGTAAGTTGGCGGAGCGCGGCGGGGGCTTGGTGGCGCTGAACGCGCCACCCTACGAGGAAGCCGATTACCGCCGCCTGCGCTCCGCCGGCCTCGACTGGGTAGCGCTCTGGCAGGAGACCTACGACCAACCGCACTTCGAGCGTTGGCACCTCGAGGGCTCGCCGAAACGGCAATACGAGTTCCGCTTGGACGTTTGGGACCGCGCCATCGCCGCAGGCTTCACGCGCGTCGGCCTGGGCGTCCTGTTCGGGCTCTACGATTGGCGCTTTGACGTTCTGGCCCTCGTCGAGCACGCCAACTACCTGCAACGGACCTACGGGATCGCCCCCCATGTGATTGGCATTCCGCGGCTCAAGCCGGCACGCGGAGTGCTTGCGTCGCAAAAGCCCTCGCACTTCTCGGTCTCTGATGAGGACTATCGTCTCGCGGTCAGCGTCTACCACCTGGCGGTTCCACAGGCGCGGCTCTTCTTCAACACGCGCGAACCCTATGAGTTCAATCTCTCCATGGTGACTCGCGGCGACCTGTTCACCGTGGACTGCGAGACCCTGCCGGGCGCCTACTTGCGCGGGCGGCTGCCGGGCCAGTTCGCCACCCACTCCTACCCGAGCCGGCGCGAAGTGACGGCGGAGTTTACGCGCCAGGGCTATGCGTGGCGGTTTCTGGAGCGCGAAGACGCCGCGCCGCCGGCCGGACTGCCGGCAGCGAGCGGGGAGGGCTTCACCCTCCAGCGGCTCGAGCGCTGTGCTTGTGAACACCGGGAGATCCGCGCCAAGCTCGACGAGTGGGAATCCTTCCTGGAGACTTTGCATACGACTTCCGCGCACCTTCGGTGGGTCGTGGCGGGGAGGTTGCGCGAGCGGCTGCGATTCTTCGACACGGATTACATGGAACACTGCCGGGAGGAGGAAAACCTCCTGCGGGCGGCCCTGGTCGGGAACCCGGAAGGGGAGAAGCGGCTCGATGCCCTGCGCTCGGAGCACGAGCACTTTGCCATCGACCTCGACCGCTTCCAGCGGCAGATAACGTCGTACGAGCAGTCCGGCAATCCGACCGCACTCCTGATGCTAGGCGGCCGCATGGTCAGCGAGTTGCGCGAGCATCTCGATGCTGAAGACCGCTGGTTCGCCCATTGGTTGGAGCGAGGGTCGGCGCCTCCCTTGCCCGTGGATTGAACTCGCGACGGATGCGGGCCTTCCCAACGCCGCAGCCGGAAAACTTGGTAAGAGACAGCCCGCAGTCAACTTCAATGAAGGAGAATACCCCTCCATGTGGCCTTCGTCTCTCTTGACGTTTCATTCCCGATGGCGATGCGGTTTCGCCCTGACTCTCCTGTTCGCTGTCCTGGCGCCGGCGCGATCTCTACAAGCCGTCGATTGGTCCACACTCTTCACGGCGCAGGACGTGCGCGATCATCTCTCGACCGAGCAAGGCCGCGCCGAGGCGCTGGAGTTCTGCCGCAAGATGGGGATCACCAAGGTTTACGTCGAGTCGTTCCGCGGCCCCTACCAGGCTGAGGAACAGACGCTGAAGGCGGCGCGCGATTTCTTCCGCCAGGCCGGGCTGAAGGTTTCCGGCTGTGTCACCACGACACGCTTTGGCAAGCCCACAACCGGATGGGATGTCGGCGCCTGCTACACGAACCGCGCCAACCAGGACCATCTTGCGTCAATCTTCGGTTTCACGGCCAAACTCTTCGACGAAATCATGATCGACGATTTTTTCTTCACCGACTGCGAGTGCTCCGAGTGCGCAGCGGCGAAGGGCGCGATGAGCTGGCGGCAGTACCGCGAAAAGCTGATGCTCCAGGTCAGCCGCGATTGCGTGCTCGGCCCGGCGCGCCAGGCGAATCCCAAGGTCAAGATTATCCTCAAGTATCCGCAGTGGTACGACATGTTCCAGGAGCGCGGCTATGTCGTGGACAAGGAGACGGCGCTCTACGACCGCATTTGGGTGGGTACGGAGCTTCGCGACCCGAGCTCCGACCAATGGGGGCACAAGCAGCAGTACGAAGGCTTCTTCCTTTACCGCTGGCTCAGCGAAATCGGCGGCGCAAAGACCGGCGGCGGCTGGTTCGATCCCTACGGCACCAATCCGACGTTTTATCTCGATCAGGCTTACGTCAGCGTGCTGGCGGGGGCGCCGGAGATCATGCTCTTCCACTACGGCTCGCTGATCTCGCCGGAATATCGCGCCCAGGCTGAGGCTTTCGCGCCGCGGCGGACGGAGCTCGAGTCGCTGGCGAAATATGTGGAGGGCTGGAACGGCATTCCCGCCTATAAGCCGCCTTCGAGTGAGCCCGGCAATGAGGAATACATCTTCGACCAGATCGGCATGCTGGCCGTGCCGCTGGTGCCGACGGCGAAGTTCCCGGAGGGCTCGCGCGCGGCGCTGTTCACCAACCACGCGCTCGAAGACAAGGAATTTGTTCCCAAGCTTGTGACCTTCCTTAAGGCCGGTGGCACGGCGTTCCTGACCG
>JAIQGB010000062.1 GCA_020072905.1 Terriglobia bacterium
CAGGAGCCTGAGGTTCCAGAGCAAGTCGCCGTCCTGGACGCCCCTGCGGCAGCCGCCCCCACGCGCAGCTTCCGTCTCCCCTCCGTCAATCTGCGTCCCCTGCTGCTTGCCGCTGTGAGCGGCCTTCACCGCACAATCCAGTGGAGTCTGCTGACTTCGATTGGCGTTTCTTTAGCGCTGTTCGGGCTGCAATTCCCTCACTCTCCGCAGTGGGACCGGCTGTGGCTGGTCGTGCAGCTCCGCGGATTTGCCGACCCGCTTTTGGCCAGCCTTGCCGCCTGGACCCGGTCGACATGGCCCGATCCTACCTCGACCAGCTACCTTCCTCTGGGGTTGGCGGTGGCGGGTTGGCTGGTCCGGCGTGCTTCGCGCACCGTCTTTTCTCCGGTGCTGAAGGCGCTCCGCGAGCCTGAATCTGCCGAAGAAAAGGCGCGGAGGTCAGCGGTCTTCGTCGAGGATGAGGCCGGTAACCTCGCGGTGGATTCCGAACAATCGCGCGAGCTTTTGTTGAAACGCTATCGGGAAATCGATGGCGCGCTCAAAGCCACAAAGCGCAAGCACTGCGCCTTCCTGTCCATCGACATCGCCGGATCCACCCGCATGAAAGAAAGCGAGGAGGAGTTGAGCGTCAGCGTCACCTTCCGGGCTTACATAAACATGCTGGAGGAAATCTTCCTCCAACATCATGCTTGGAAGCAGGCTTGGACTCCCGATGGCGTCATGGTGTGCTTCCCCCAGTTGGAGATGGCGGTGATGGCGGCGCAGACCGTCCTGCACCGCTTGAGGACGTTCAATCGAACTGAGAACCTCCTCAAAACCCGCATCTCCGTCCGCTGCGGTGTGAATGAGGGAAGAGTCCCCATCTTCGAAGACACCCAGCTCGAGAAGCTCGCGCACCAGGTCGTCGACCTCACGGGCCACATGCAAAAGCACGCGAACTCGAATACCTTGTGGCTCAGTGCCGAAGCCCACAAGCAGCTTGAAGACAAGTCCGGCTTCCTGCCCACCGGGAAAGCGGTGGACGGCCACCAGACCTACCAATGGTCGCCCAGCTTGGCCCTCCCTGAAACGCCCGAGCCGGCGCCCGGCCCAAGAGAGAAACAGGGCAATTCCGACCCGACGTGGTTCTGAAGCCGCTCGCGCGCGCCGCTCTTGGCTGGTACTGCAGGGCTTCCTGTCTGAGACACTCTGCGTCCTCCTATTCGCAAGAACCGCCGAGTTCGAAAAAGGCGAACTCTATCCCGCCCCCCGGCAGTGCGCGTCAGGTTGGACGTAGCGGCGGCTTCACGCCGCCACGTGGCGAGCTAAACTCGCCGCTACGCACGCCGGACTGACCCGCCACGAAACTGGGAGGGTAGTTGTTTGGCAGCGAAGTATACGCTACCATCAAGGCCGTTATTGCGCCGGCCCGCCGCCAGCGGGTTTCGTCTTCGGTCGTCCAGGACCGGTTTGATCCAGCTCAGCCCAAACAGGAGCTAGGGAGGGGGGAACGTGCCGTGCAATTGTTTCTGACCGACGAAACCAACCTGCAGCCAAGCGCCGATGCTAAGTTCTTTGTGTACGGTGGTCTTATCGTCCCAGTTGAGAGACTCGTTCAGCTCGATCATGGCATTCAAGGAATTCGCGCCGCCCAGGGATACCGGCCGGAAGACGAGCTCAAATTCGACACCCGCTCTCGACCCCAACATGTGGAAATCGGACAGGCGACCGAAGCTAAGAGACTAGTAGTTGAGCTGAGCCTGTCTCTCGACTGCAAGTTCATCGTGCACGTCATTCTTCACGACATTATTAGGAACCAGCAGCCCGACCAGCGGGTGCAGCGCGCCGCCGACTACGTGTTGGGCCGATTCAACTACTACTTGAGTCAGATCGGCGACTATGGGCTGTGCATAGTCGACAACCTCCCCGTGACTGCCCAATTCCGCTATCTGGCGGAAAGGTTTTCCCTGGGATTGGACATCCAGGGCGAACGGCGCGTGAGACTTGATCGAATAACGCTGTTTGCGGCGACCTGCGCGAATGCTTCTCATGTTCACTCGGCCATCGACGTCATCCTGGGAAGCTTTCGCTACTGCATCAACAACCCCCGTAACGTTGAAGTGGCGCGAGCAATGATGCTCCAGGTCGTGAAGATGATGTGGCACAGGTATGATCCGGCCAGCGATACCTATCATGTCGGAAGCCGCGGCATGATCGTCCGTCCACCAATGGATCAGGTCCGCGTCAATGCGTATCGAGAGGAATACGAGTCGCTACAGGAGCAAATGAACGCTCTGTTGAAAGAGGCCGATGCAGTCGGCGAGCAACAAACTGTCTGACAAGCGCTTGCAGTCGGCGGCAGGCACGACAATGAGCCGCCTCAGTTGAAACGCAATCGTGGGACGACGAAACGATAGCTAGGTGAGCAGAAATGACGCGTCGCTATTATAGTTCAAGAACCAAGCCCGGAAGTCTCACCCTCGAACAACTCTATCGAAAACTTGAGAGTCTTTACCTCATGTTTCGCGATAGAGACTTCTTCAAAGAGAAAGCTGGGATCACACAAGCGGATCTCCCCGATGCAATTAAGCACGAAGCGGCAGTCGCCCTCCCCTTTGAGCTTTTCCCAATCGCACAATGGTCGCAGGAAGACATTACAGAGGACCACATATTCGACGCGCTTGAATTCCTCTATGATCACGTTTCCAAACCTGGGGAGCGGGTTGGCATGACGAGCGACGGGTATAATTACTATGACTACGATGGTTATGATGACGAAGCGGGGCAAGAAGAGTTCAGGAATAAAGCCAGTGCGTTTCTTCCCGACTACAAGACCGGATTTGAGTTGACCAAAGACGGCACTATTCTGGCACTGGGTACACACGGCCTTCAGCACATCTTGGATGCAGAAATCATCCCCTACGACGAGGTGAATGTTGACAGCAAGGTTCGAAATGCGGTGGCAAAATGGCGGAACCGCCATTTGTCCTTGTCAGAGAAAAAGGAAGCCATAAGGGAACTTGCTGATGTATTCGAGTGGCTCAAAAAAACCAAAAATCTAGGCAGCGTACTCGACGGGAAAGACGAATCGGCGATATTTGAGATTGCTAACAAGTTTGCCATACGCCATCACGACCCAAAGCAGAAAACGAACTACGACCGTCCAATTTGGTACTCATGGATCTTCCATTTCTACTTGGCGACGTACCATGCCGCCGTTCGACTGCTGATCAGCAAAGAAAAGAAGACGAAACCTCCAACAAGGCAGGCTGAGCGGTCGCGGTAAAGCGCGCCAGTGCTTTACGACGTTAGCAGGGAACGCAGCACGTGGCGCGCAGTTGTTTTGTAACTCTGCGGGTCGAAATTATCGAAGAAAAGCCGCAGACTTAGAGAGCAAATCTAAGCTACCCGCTGGGGTGGCCAAATCGGAAATGTCGGATAACTTTACTCAAAGGGGGGCGATTATGCACCAGCGTACGACCAGAGTTAATCCTTCGGAAGAGACCATCAAGATTGGTCCGCTAGGGATCCGGTTTCTCCTCACGGGCGATGATTCCAACGGCAGCGTGTCCGTGTTCGAGGTTCTCGTCCCCGTCGGGCAGAAGCTGGCGGCGCCGGCCCACAAGAACGATGCCTACGAGGAGATCCTCTACGGTATCGAGGGCGTCCTTACCTGGACGGTTGACGGCACGCCCATCGAGGTTGGTCCCGGGCAGGCGCTGTGCATCCCCCGAGGCGCGGTGCACCGCTTCGATAACCTCGGCAGCGAGGATGTGAAACAGCTCGCCGTCATAACCCCTGCGATAATGGGCCCCGCATACTTCCGCGAAGCTGCCGAAGTAACCGGTGCCGCAGCCGGTGGCCCGCCCGACCGCGCGAAGATGATGGAGGTCTTCCGGCGTCATGGCATGACGGTGGCCGCGCCCCTGCCTGCTAAGTAGCGGGCGGGTGGCGCATACATTGATTTTGATGTATGCGAAAGACGGTTGCGGTACACTGAGAAGTGAGATGGCCCTACCCAAACTCCTGGTTACACGTTCGGACGAGGTGATGAGCGGGGCCGTGGTGTTTACCGGCACCCGGGTCCCCGTGCAGACTCTCCTCGACTATCTCGAAGAAGGGGACACACTCCATCATTTCTTGGAAGACTTTCCGACGGTGAGCCGCGAGCACGCGGTCGCGGTTCTGGAGTTGGCCAAGGAATCGGTGTTCGCGCATGCGGATCCTTCTGGATGAGTGCATCCCGCGCCGGTTTCGTCGAGAACTCCCCGAGCACGAGGTCCGAACTGTTCCCGAGATGGGCTGGGCCTCGTTCAAAAACGGCGGCCTCCTTGCGTCGGCCTCCGGTAAGTTCGATGTGCTTCTCACCACGGACCAGCGCCTCAGCTATCAACCTGAGGTTTCGAATCTGGCGATAGCGGTCGTCGTGCTGGTCGCTCACCGCAATAAACTCGAATTCCTCCTGCCGCTCGTGCCTGAACTGAGAAAGGTTCTCAAAGAGGTCAAGCGCGGAGAGGTTCACCGCGTCGGTCCCTGACAGGGCGCTGCGACCAATCAATTTCAACGCCATTCCCCAATTGTGTGCAACGCGGGTCGCGGGCAACTCTTTCGAAATGCTTGACGCATTTGTCGGGCAGGGGTTAAATGAAAGAGTCAGGGCTGGGGCTTTGCGGAAGGCAAAATATCAAGTGAGCGATCGCTTGGGCATCCCCGTCTGAAGGTGGGGCCCGCAACGTGCCGTTACAATTCAACCAGGAGAATCATCATGGCTGAAAAGAAGATCATCGCAGTAGCAGGCGCCACCGGCGCGCAGGGCGGGGGCTTGGTGCGCGCCATCTTGAGCGACCCGGGCAGCGGCTTCAGTGCGCGCGCCCTCACGCGCGACGTCAAATCTGACAAAGCCAAAACGCTGGCCAAGCTGGGCGCCGAGGTCGTGGCCGCCGACGCGGATGACATCGAGAGCTTGAAGCGGGCGTTCCAGGGCGCCTACGGGGCGTTTTGCGTGACGTTCTACTGGGCGCACTTTTCGCCGGAGAAGGAGTTGGCGCAAGCCACCAATCTGGCGCAGGCGGCGAAGCACGCGGGCGTCCAGCACGTCATTTGGTCCACCCTCGAGGACACTCGCAAGTGGGTGCCGCTCAGCGACAACCGCATGCCCACCCTCATGGGCAAATACAAGGTGCCGCACTTCGACGCCAAGGGCGAGGCCGACCACGTCTTCGTGCAGCTTGTTCTGCCGTTGACGATCCTGCCGACCTCGTTCTACTGGGACAACTTCATCTACTTCGGGATGGGTCCCAAGAAAGGTTCGGACGGCAAATTGGCGATCACGCTGCCCATGGGCGACAAGAAGCTCCCGGGCATCGCCGCCGAGGATATCGGCAAGTGCGCCCTCGGCGTCTTCAAGAAGGGGCGCGAGTACATCGGCAAGACTGTGGGCATTGCCGGCGAGCACCTGACCGGCGCGCAAATGGCCGCGGCGCTCACCAAGGCTCTGGGTCAGGAAGTGCGCTACAACGCCGTGTCGCCCGAGGTCTACCGCGGCCTCGGTTTCCCGGGCGCCGAGGATCTCGGCAACATGTTCCAGTTTAAGCGCGATTTCAACGAGTACTTCTGCGGCGCGCGCAACCTCAATGTCGCCCGGTCGCTGAACCCGTCGCTTCTGACTTTTGACCAATGGCTCGCGAAGAACAAGAGTCGTATCCCGCTCCAGTAACCCGCATCCAATGTTTTGCCGCGCGCTCCGCCGGCCGCCCCCTGGCCGGCGGCCGGGGGCAGACTTTGCCTCTTCGCCATTCGCCGTCACCAGTTCCTCTGCGCCGATTGATTGTGCCCGCTGGAAGGGGTAGACTATGACTTGCCCGAGATATGGCCCGAGGGTGGGAGAGCAAATCGGTGGAGTCGCAGATGGAATCGGCCGAGTCCGACCGGATGGGCTCCGCGGCGAAGCGCCCGGATCCCGAAGCCTCCGAAGCGCTGCGGAAGAAGCAGACCCTGCTGCTCGCCCGGACCCGCCTCCTCGACCAGATGCAGGCCTGCCAGAACCCCCGCTACCGCGAGATGATGGAGAATGCCCTCGCCGACCTGGAAAAACTCCTCGCGCAGTGCCACTAGATCGAAAACCGAAATTGGAAACTGGAAATTGGAAACTGGAAGCTGGAAACTCGAAACTGGAAACTCGAAGCTGGAAATTGGAAACTGGAAAATCGGCTCTCAATCCAAAATCCCAAATCGAAAATCCCAAATCCCCTCGCCCCTAAACCCCATCCCTAAACCCTAATCCCTAATCCCTAATCCCTAAGCAAAGGGCGCTTCCATGTCCCACTTCGACAGGGTCGGGTGCGAATACAGGCGGAAGCCCATGTCACTGCCCGTCCGCTCGGTGAGCAGCAGGCGGAAGAGGCGCTCGAACTGGTTGCGCATGCGCGACACGCAGTCCTGCAGGTAGCGCTCGTCGTTGAACGTCTCCACCAGAAAAAGGGCCAGGGCTTTGGTCTCCCGGGGATTGAGGGGCGCGTTCCGCACCACGCTCTCCATCTCCTTGCGGAGCTTGCGCGATTGCGCGTGGGCGCGGGCGCGGTAGCCGCGGATCAACTGCCACGCGGTCTCCGCCAGGCGGAGGACGATGCGGCGCTCGCGCTCCGTCTGCGGCGTCAAGCCTTGCTCGAAACGCTGGACGTGCGCGTCGTATTCAGCCGCGTCCTCGCCCAGTAGGATGACGCTTCTGCGCAAGTCGCGCGCAAAATACCCGTGCTTGAGGTTGGGAGGGCGCGCGGGGCGGGGGACGCGTCCGGCACAATGCGCCTGCCAGGCTTTGAAGATGTTTACGCGCGCCGCCGCCAGGCGCTTGGGGGTGAGCTCGTAAGCCATGGGAATCCTCTCCGGCATGTTCGCCGCAGAATCTTGGAGGCTAGCACATAGGCTAGCTAGTTGTCAAGAGGAAACTCGAAACTGGAAAATCGAAACTGGAAAATCGAAATGCGACAACCACCACGCGCTCGTCATTCTGAGCGCAGCGAAGAATCTGTAGTTCGATCTCGTGCCAATGCTCCCGCGGGCCCTGCGCAACGTCCTCAGAGCCGGTCGCTGCGCGAGGTCGCAGGCCGTTAAGCGCAACAGCCTGCGCCAACCGGCCACAGTCTGCGCCAGCCGGCCATGAGGTGTCCCGTACGCGAGGCATCGTGCTGCAGGACATGAGCATCAAAGCATTGACAATTGAATGCCTCAACTGGAGAAGAACCCATGACTACCGTCCGGGCCATCTGGATTATCGGAGCACTGTCTCTGCTCGCGGGGAGTTCTTTTGCCGCCGAGGCGGCGCTCACAATCTATAACCAGAATTTCGCCGTGGTGCGGGAAGTCATACCTCTTGATCTCAAGGCCGGCGTCAATCAGATTCGGTTTACGGACACGACGTCGTATCTTGAGCCTGGGTCGGTGATCCTGCGCGATCGGGCTGGGAAACAGGCGCTGGTGATCCTCGAGCAGAACTACCGGGCTGACCCTGTGTCCCAGGAATTACTGCTGTCACTCAACGAAGGGCAGACGATTTCGTTTCTGGTTCAACGCGGAGATCAAACCGAGATCGTTCTGGGCAAGATCGTGCGCAGCGGGTTCGTGTCGCGCGCGGCGACCATCTGGGTTCAGGGTCAGTATCCTTACAATCCACCACAGCCGCTCCAGCCACCCAACCAGCAACCCATCGTCGAGGTGGATGGGAAGCTGCGCTTTGGCCTTCCCGGAACTCCGCTGTTTCCGCCCTTGCCGAGCGACACCATCCTGAAGCCGACGCTCGACTGGGTGATCGAAGCGGAGAAGCCGGGCAAGACCCAGGCCGAATTCAGTTACGTGACGGGCGGCTTGACCTGGGAGGCCGATTACAACGTCGTCTCAGCCGAAACCTCGGACGTATTGAACTTGGTCGGCTGGGTCACCATGACCAACCAGTGCGGCAAGGCTTTTGACAATGCCAAAATCAAACTGATGGCCGGGGATGTCAACAAGATTCAGCCACCGGGCCTGCAGATGTATGCCCGCCTCCTTCCGGCAAACGGTGTCGGCGGTGGCGTCGGCGGCGGTCCGCCCGTCACCGAGAAGCCCTTCGAGGAATATCATCTCTACGAACTGCATCGCCCTGCCACGCTGCACGACCAGGAGACCAAGCAAGTGGAGTTCGTGCGCGCCGAGGGAATCCAGTCGAAGCGCATCTACGTTTACGACGGCATGAAGGTGGACCAGAGCCGCTACCAGGGCTGGAACTTGATGAGCATTCGCCAGGACCGCGATTATGGCACCGATTCGAACCCCAAGGTATGGGTGATGCGTGAATTCGTAAATTCACAGGTGAATCATCTGGGTATGCCCCTGCCGGGGGGACATCTCCGCTTCTACATGCAGGACAAGGACACGAACCTCGAATTCACGGGTGAGAATGTCATTCAACACACGCCCCGCGACGAGACGATCCGCGTATACACAGGCAGCGCGTTTGACCTGGTCGGCGAACGCCGTCGCACCAACTACCGCATCGACACCAACAACAACTGGATGAGCGAAGCTTTTGAAGTGAAGCTGCGCAATCACAAGAAGGAGGCGGTCGAAGTCCGCGTCGTTGAGCACCTCTATCGCGGCGCAGGTTGGGAGATCACTGACAAGTCAGACGACTTCCGGAAGATCGATAGCCAGACGGTAGAGTTCCGCGTGCCCGTGCAGCCCGACGTGGAGAAGGTGGTCCGGTACGCCGTCGATTACCGGTGGTGAGGCGGGTAGCGCCTGCGGAGCCGGAGAATTCGGTTTCTGCATTGCTCTTGGGACTCACCCTTTGCAACGTATGCGGCGGAGCAGAGCACCGCCGAGGGAAAGCGATGGCAGAGCCACCGCACTCCATAGCCGTGTGAGACATCGCCGGACTCCAAGTTGTCCACAAAGGGTAGTGGTGGGCTGTGGAAAACCCCCAAGTGGCGGCATAGCCCTTCCAGGCCGCTAACCCCTTAAAATAATTGAAAATATCTCTTGACATGGGTCAAACACGAACCTATAGTCCGTGGACAAGAGTGGTAGAAAGTAGTCGAAAGTAGTAGCAAGTGTAATTCTTAAGAGGATTTTGGGTCGCGGAAAGGCCACTTCGGGGTCGTGGGATGCTACGCGGGAACAACCCAGCCACGGTGGACGGAAAGGGCCGGCTGAAGATTCCCGCCGCTTTCAAGACCTACCTGGACGAGAACTACGGTCCCGATTACTACGTGACTAGCCTCGACGGACAGTTCGTGCGCGTTTATCCCTTCGCGGAGTGGCGAAGCATTGAAGAGAAGCTGGCCGCCGTGCCTTCCATGAACAAGCAAAGGAAGAAGTTCCTGGACCGCACGAACTACTGGGGGCAGATGGCCAAGATGGACTCGCAGGGCCGCATCCTGATTCCCGTGTTGCTGCGCGAGTCGGCGGCCATGCGCGGGGAAGTGGCGGTGCTCGGCTACCTCACCTACCTCGACGTCTGGAACAACGAACGCTACCGCGAGCACCTGGAGGGCGAGCCGCTGACCGACGAGGATATCGAGGGGCTGAGCAACCTGGGAATCTAGGGATTTTGGATTGGCGATTTTGGATTTTGGATTGGCAATCGCTAAAGGGCAGCGCGGGAAGTTGAGACGGTGAAAGATGACGATGGCTTCGAACAACCCGACACCCGACACCCGACACCCGGAACCTGGACGGGCCACAAGCCCGTTCTCCTCCACGAGGCAATGGGATTCCTCAATGTTCGCCCTGACGGCGTCTATATTGACGCGACGCTGGGTGCTGGCGGTCATGCGGCAGCGATCCTCGAAATCTTGGAACGAGGGCGGGGAAGGCTCTTGGGGATCGATCGCGACCCTGCCGCGCTCGACCGGGCTCGCGAGCGGCTCGAACGATTTGGAGAGAAAGTAATGCTCCGGGAAGGCAACTTCGCCGAAATCGACGAACTGCACGCCGAGAGCGGGCTTTCTCCCGCCGACGGCCTGCTCGCCGATCTCGGTCTGAGCTCGATGCAGCTCGAAGATGCTTCCCGCGGATTCAGTTTCGACCGGCCCGGCCCGCTCGACATGCGGATGGATCCCCACACCCGCACGACCGCCGCGGAAATCGTCAACCGCACCTCCGAGCGGGAGTTGGCCGACCTGATCTACAAGCTTGGTGAGGAACGTTTCTCGCGCCGCATCGCGCGAGGGATGGTAAAGGCCCGTCCGATTCGATCAACCACCGAACTGGCGCAGGTGGTGACGCGAGCTATCCCCTCCCGGACGGGCCTTTACCGTCAACATCCGGCCACGCGCACGTTTATGGCACTGCGCCTGGCGGTCAACCAGGAGCTGGAAAGCCTGGAGACCTTCCTCGCCAAAGCGCTCGGCGTTCTCGCCCCGGGCGGCCGGCTGGTGATTTTGAGCTTCCATTCGCTCGAAGACCGGCCGGTAAAGCATGCCTTCCAGGCGTGGAAGCGAGAAGCCAAGGCCGAAATCCTGACGAAGAAAGTCGTCCGCCCCAGTGAGGCGGAAATCGCAGCGAATCCGCGGTCACGCAGCGCCAAGCTGCGAGCCGCAGAGAAAAGCAGGGATTAGGGGTCAGGAGTCGGGAATTAGGGTAAGGACGCCCTTTTCCTAATCGCTAATCCCCAACCCCTAATCCCTGATCCCCAGAGCAATGGCAACCGCAGCAGTCGCACTTCCCAGAACGAGACGGCGCCCGCAGCGTCCCGCGCAACGAGCCGGGGGGCGGGCCAGTTTCACCGACATTCAATACCTGAAGCGCATCGACAACTCCCACTTGCGGCGGGAGGTGGATCAGGAGAAGCGCCGTGAATGTTACTGTCTGCTGGGGCTGGGCATTCTGGTTTTTCTTTTCACTTTCCTTTTCGCCTGGCAGAGTTTCCAGTTTGTGCGGGACGGCTATCAAGTGGAAGAGATCAAGTCGCAGCGCGATGCGCTGGAGGAGTGGAACCGTCAGCTCCGCGTGGAACAGGCCTCGCTGGCTGATCCGCAACGCATCGACAAGCTGGCGCGGCGCGAGCTGGGGCTCGCTCCGCCCCAACCGCAGCAAGTGATTCGAGTCGGCGGCGCGACCAGCGCTCCGGGCGAGACGGGCAGTCCGGAATTTGCACGCAACCTCTCGGCCGCCGGGGAGCTTCCTCGCGAGCCATAGATGCCTCCACGCCAGACGCAAGCACGCCCGGCGATCAGCCTGGGTTCGATGACGCTCAGCCGCGGCTTGCTGCTCGGCGGCTTGCTGGCCCTGTGGATGCTCGCCTTGGTTGGCCGCCTCTATTACCTCCAAATCATCCAGTACGTCGATCTCCTGGCGCGCGCCGAGCGGCAGCAGCAACGCACCATCGAGATTGCCCCCAAGCGCGGCACGATCTACGACCGCCAGATGCAGCCTCTGGCGATGAGCGTGGCGACGGATTCGGTTTTTGCTGTTCCCTCCGAGATTCCCAATCCGGAGATGGTGGCTGACCTGCTTGCCCCCGTTCTCGGCCTCGGGAAGGGTGACCTGCTCGGCCGCTTCAAGACCTTCAAATCCTTTTGCTGGGTCAAGCGCAAGGTCTCGGGGGAAGAAGCCTCGCGCCTCCGCGACCTGAACCTGCGGGGAATCTATTTCCAGAAAGAGATGAAGCGGTTCTATCCCAAAGGGGAATTGGCCGCGCAGGTGTTGGGTTATGTGGGCCTCGATGACCACGGGTTGGGCGGGCTCGAATATCGAATGGAAGACACCATCCAGGGCACGCCTGGGCGCGTCCTGATCGCCGCGGACGCGCGCCGGCAATCGTTCCACTCCACCGAGCGTACCGGACAGCCGGGAAAGAATGTTGTCCTGACCCTCGATGAGAACATTCAGTACATCGCCGAGAAAGCGCTGGCCGATGCCGCCGCCAAGTGGCGGATGGCGAGTGGCACGGTGGTGGTCCAGAGCCCGCAGACGGGCGAAATCCTCGCCATGGCCAGCTATCCGACCTTCGACCCGAATGAATTCGGCAGGAGCGCCCCGGAGTCGCGCATCAACCGCGCGATCTCCTGGGTTTTCGAGCCAGGCTCGACGTTCAAGCTGGTGGCGGTTTCCGCCGCGTTGGAGGAACACCTCACCACTCCCCAAGAGGTCATCAATTGCCAGAACGGCAGCATCATGCTCTCCGGCCATGTGATTCATGACGACCACGCTTACGGCGATCTGACGGTCAGCCAGGTGGTGGCCCGCTCGAGCGATGTGGGCGCCATCAAGCTGGGACTGCGGCTGGGCGAGGACCGCTTTTACCGCTATATCCGCGCCTTCGGTTTTGGCTCTCCGACGGGCCTGGATCTGCCCGGCGCGGAGCGTGGCCTGCTCCAGCCTCCCTCGCGATGGTCGGGGATCTCGATTGGTGAGCTCTCCATTGGCCAGGAAGTGGGCGTGACGGCGCTGCAACTGATCAGCGCTTATTCGGCCATCGCCAACGATGGCGTGCTTTTCCAGCCGCGCGTGGTGCGTGACGTATTCCTGGGCGGCCTGCACGATTCGGTGGATCCGGCTTCGGGCCGCAGGATCGTTAGCCAGGAGACGGCCGAGCGAATGAAAGAGATCCTTTCCGGTGTGATCGAGTCCGGAACCGGCACGACGGCCCAGTTGGCCGGCTATTCGGCGGGGGGGAAGACCGGAACCGCGCAGAAGATCGATTCATCTGGCACTTATTCCCGGACGCATCATGTTGCGTCCTTTGTTGGGTTTTCCCCTGTTAGGAATCCGGCGGTAGCCATTCTGGTGGTTATCGACTCACCGGTGGGGGCGTACTACGGGCGAGAGGTGGCAGCTCCGGTCTTCAGATCCGTCGCAGAGCAGACTCTGGGTTATCTGAACGTGCCGCAAGACAATCCCTCCTCATGGCCGCAAGTTGCTTCGTCCGCACCTGCTGGGTCTCCTCGCCAGAAACGCGGAGGCCGGGCGGGTTTTCCTCCCTTGGGATCTGAGCCGCCTGGAGTTGCTCCCTCCTTGCCCGTTCGAACGGTCTCTTTCACGAACCCTCCCTTGCCGGAGGCCGGCGGAACACTGATCCTGGATGACGGTCCCATGGTTCCCGTGCCGGATTTTGCCGGGATGGCCCTGCGTCAGGTTGCCGAAGCGTGCCAGAAGCTGGGCCTGGACCTCAACATGCGAGGCTCAGGCGTGGCCGTCGAGCAGATGCCGCCGGCGCGCGCCTTGGTCCCTTCCGGGTCGCGGATCCTGGTTCGGTTCGCAAGGTAGGATTAATTGGCAGTATAATGCGAGTGAACGATGAAGTTAGGCGAACTCCTCCGGGGAGTGCCGGCGATCGCAGTCGGCGCGGATCCTGCCCTGGAGATAACCTCTCTGGCCTACGACTCCCGCCGCGTTGAGCCGGGCACACTCTTCTTTGCCATCCAAGGTGAGAAAGCCGACGGACATGATTTCATTGCCTCCGCACTGGAGCGCGGAGCCGTCGCCATCGCCAGTGAACGGCGGGCGCCTGCGGAGCTCGCGGCGCGCTGGGTTCAGGTGGCGACAATGCGCCGCGCGCTCTCGGAAGCCGCGCGCGCCTTCTTTGGCAGGCCCGATTCGCAGCTTCAACTCATCGGTATCACCGGGACCAACGGCAAGACCACCACGGCCTTTCTTCTCGAGAGCGTCCTTCGCGCCGCGGGAATCCCGGCGGGGCTTTTCGGAACCATCGAATACCGGCTGGGCGAGAAGACCCTCCCCGCAGTCAATACCACGCCGGAATCTCTGGACTTGATATCCTATTTCGCGGAGTTAGTCCGCGCGGGCACCAAAGCCGTGGTGATGGAGGCTTCGTCCCACGCCCTCGCCCAGGAGCGCCTGTGGGGCTTTCACTTTTCGGCGGCGGTCTTCACCAACCTCACCCGCGACCATCTTGACTATCACAAGGATTTCGAGCGCTACTTCGCGGCGAAGCGAAGGCTCTTCGAGGGTTTGGGCGCGCCGCCTCCCGACCTCGCGGTCATCAACGTGACCGATCCCTGGGGCGCGAGACTGCTCGAAATTCCCAACCCTCGGCGCATCACTTATGGCTTGAACGGCGACGCTCAGGTCCGGGTGAAACAGTTCACCCAGGACCTTTCGGGCCTCCAGGCGACTCTCCTGACGCCGGAGGGGAAGCTCGACGTCCAGTCGCCGCTCACGGGGCGGGCGAATCTGGCGAACATCCTGGCCACGGTAGCGACTGCAATCGGGCTGGGCCTGCCGCTGGAGAAAATCCAGCAGGGTATCGGCAATCTTCAAGTGGTGCCCGGACGCTTCGAGCGCATTGACGCGGGCCAGCCGTTTCTGGTGGTCGTTGACTACGCCCACACCGATGATGC
>JAIQGB010000063.1 GCA_020072905.1 Terriglobia bacterium
GCGTTCGCTCGGCAAGATACTCCTCAGGGTCACTTGCCGGCGTATTTCTCGGGATTCTGATCGAACTTTACTTTGCAGCCCGGGGCGCAGAAATAGATCGTCTGGCCTTGGTATTTACTCGTGGCGGCGGCCTTCTCGGAATCAATCGTCATTTTGCAGACAGGATCAACGACCTTCATGCAGCCTCCTCATTACCTAGCCACGGACATTGTAGCATCGGCGCGCGGGGCGGGAGAACCGCGGTACGCCGTCGCTGAGCGGGCGCCGGAATTAAGATTGGAGATCAGCCCGGGGTCAGTAGCCTGAGCCTCTGGAGGCATCGGTCGGGTGTCGCATTCCCGAATCCCGGGCTACTCGCCCAGGACCTCGCGCACCTTGCGCGCGAGTACGTCGGGCGTGAAGGGCTTTTGGAGGTAGGCTGTGTCAGGTGCAAGCGTGCCGTGGTGAGAGATCGCACCGTCGGTGTAGCCCGAAATGTAGAGGACTTTCATGGCAGGATACCGAGGCCCCAGCCGTTCCGCCAGCTCACGGCCACCCATCTCGGGCATCACCAGGTCTGTCACGAGCAGGTCAAGAGGTTCAGCGTGTCGCGCGCAGAGCGAGAGGGCCGCCGTTCCGCTCCGCGCCTCCAGAACTCTGTAGCCCTTCGATTCGAGGATGTTGCGGATCAAGGAGCGCACGGCGTCTTCGTCCTCCACCAACAGGACGGTCTCCGTCCCGGCTGTGAGCGCGGCGGGGGAGCGGCTGGGTTCGACGCTCGCGAGTGCTTCTTCCACCCGCGGCAGGTAGATCTTGAACGTGGCCCCTCGGCCCGGCTCGCTGTAGACCCAAACGTTGCCCCCGCTCTGCTTGACGATGCCATAAACCGTGGCCAGACCCAGGCCCGTTCCTTTGCCGACCTCCTTGGTGGTGAAGAAGGGTTCGAAGATGCGCGCCAGGGTTTGTGGGTCCATGCCGATCCCGTTGTCGCTGACCGCCAGCATGATGTAAGGGCCGGGTGTGACCGCCACGTGTTCTCGGACGTAGACGTCGTCCAACTCGACGTTGCCGGTTTCGATGGTCAGTTTGCCCCCCCGCGGCATGGCGTCGCGCGCGTTGACGGCGAGGTTCATGATCACTTGCTCGATCTGACCGGGGTCCGCCTTGACGCGCCCGAGCTGGGGACCCTGGAGAGTGGCCAGGTCAATATCCTCGCCGATCAGGCGGCGCAACATCTTGTCCATGTTGGCGACGACTTTATTCAAGTCCAGGACTTGCGGGGCTAGGACTTGCCGGCGGCCGAAGACCAGAAGCTGACGGGTCAGCATGGCGGCCCGGTCGGCGGCGACGGCGATCTGCTCGACGTGCGCGCGGAGGGGGTCATGCCCTGCCATTTGTTCCATGAGCAGGGCCCCGTACCCCGAGATGATGGTCAGCAGGTTGTTGAAGTCGTGGGCGACGCCGCCCGCCAGCCGGCCAATTGCCTCCATCTTCTGAGCTTGCAGAAACTGCTGCTCGACCCGCTCTCGCTCGGACATCTCTCTCTGCAAGGCTTGATTGGTCTTCGTCAGTTGTGCGGTTCGCTCCTCGACGCGCGCCTCGAGGGTTTGGTTCAGATCCCGGAGTTCGGAATTCGCTTCGGCAACCCCGCGGTACACGATTTCGAACGGCACGAGCGCCTGAGCCAACAGGGTCTCGCCCAGGTCGGCGATCCGTTTGGCCTCCTCGCTGAGGAGAGGGCCCAGGACCGAGCGCAGCATGCAGGCGTTGTGGACGGCCGTCAGGTCCAGGATGCTGAGGCCGTTGCCGAGCGCCCGCCGTCCGCATTCGTAGATGTGCATCAGCGCAGATTCACCTTGCCCACGCAGTACGTAGTCCATCAAGGCTTGGCTGTACTCTTCGTGGAGGTCGGTCGTTATTTCGTTCATGGCCGCGTCCCCAGGTATCGGGCGACCAGCACTAAGGCGTCGTCCGTGCGCTTACCGTATCGGGCCAGAATCTGGTCCGCGATGCGCTGCGGGGGATCGCTCGCCTCGACGCCCTCGAGGAATCCCGTGGCGATCCCGTCGGTGCAGAAGATCAAGAGGTCTCCCGGCTTGATGGGAAGGACCGAGGCGCGGAGCGGGGGGAGTTGGTGCCCGACGACTCCGCCCCGCAGCATCAGCCACTCATGGCCCGACCCCGTGGAGTTCCCCCCGGCCAAAAGGACTCCCTCCACATTACCCACACCCAACCATGTCAGCGAGTTGTCGCGCGCATGGATGGAGGCCAGGCTCATCGCCACACCGCGTGTCCTGCTCAGTCCTTGGTGACAGCGTCCTACCAGGGAAAGCAGAGGTTCCTCCGCATGGGCTTCCAAAAGGGCGCGGCCACGACGAGCGGCGAGTGCTGCCTCGGGGCCGTGCCCCAAACCGTCCAGCGCGGCGAGCAGGACTTCTTTGCCGTTCGGCTTGACCAGATGTTGATCGCCCGACTCGGTTTCGCCACTCAAAGCGAGTGCGGCGACACCGAAGCTGATCAACGGCGAGGACGCAGTGGGAATTCCGTCAAGTTTCTGTGTATCCATTTCTTCATCGTCACCGTGGTTCCCTTGCCAACTTTGGACGCAATCTCAAACTCGTCCATCAACCGCCGGGCCCCGGGCAAGCCCAAGCCCAGGCTGCCGCGCGTCGAGTACCCATCGCGCAGGGCTTGCTCGATATTGGGGATGCCCGGCCCCTGATCGCGCGCCACCACGACAATACCTTGGGAGTTGTTGGCTTCCGTCGGGCTGAGAATGACCTCCCCGCGCCCGGCGTGCTCCACAATGTTCCGGGCGACCTCCGAGATGGCGGTGGCGATCAAGGTCAGCTCGCTGTTTCCAAAACCCACGGTCGCCGCCAGCGCGCGCCCTTGCTGGCGGGCGGTTACGATGTCGGCGTCCGACTCGATGGGCACACGCACGTCAGCGGCCATGGTTGCTGCCTCCCTTCTCCCGGCGCCGCAGCAATTCAAGCCCCTCCTCCAGGTCCAGGGCCGTGCTCACACCCTCCAGCCGGAGTCCAAGCTGCACCATTGCAAAGGCCACGTCCGGCTGCATGCCGACGATAACGGTCTCGGCGCCTCGCAAGCGGAGGATCTGGGCAATGGAGCGCAACATGCGTGTGGCGAACGAATCCATGACATCCAGCACGGTCACGTCGACAACCACTCCCCGCGAGCGGTACACACCCACCTGGACCGCGAGGCGGTCGCGCAGGTCGAGCAGATCGGCGTCGGTGAGCGCCGCCTGGACCGAGGCAATCAGATAACTGCCCTGTTTGAGAATCGGGACCTGCATGGCTCATCTCTCCAAGGCCGGCGCGGGCGGGGAAGGCGAGCCAGCAGATTCCGTGACAATCACTCGGTAACCGAGCAGACGGTCGGCTTCCTCAATACCCCCTTGCAGGTCGCACACGGTGAGAATCCTCCCCAGGTCCACGCCAATGGTGGTGAGCGTCTGAGCGATTTCCGGCGCAACCCCGGTGACGATGACCGTCGCCCCCAACAATCGGCAGGCGTCCACGGTCTGCACCAAGTGGTTGGCGACTTTCGAATCCACGTTGGGGACGCCGGTGATGTCCATGATCACGACTTTTGCCCGATTGGCCCGGATGGAGCGCAGGAGTTGCTCGGTGAGCAGCCGGGCACGGTGGGAGTCGAGCGTGCCGATGATGGGTAGAACGAGCAGGTGTTCGCGGACTTGGAGGACAGGCGTGGAAAGCTCACGGATCGCCTCCTGTTGCTGGCGGACGACCTTTTCCCGCTCTTCGCGGACGACCTTTTCCCGCTCTTCGATGAAGGCCAGTGCGACGATGGAGAGAATCTTGTTGGCCACCGGCTCGTAGATGTCCAATGCGGCCGATAGGCGCGCCATCTCCCGGTGGTAGCGGTGGAAGAGGCTCCGTCCATAGACATCGCGCAGGGTCAGCAGGCCACCGATAATCTGCTCGGTGGTCATGCCGCGCAACACGCCCCGTTCCGCCATGCTGGTCGCGTAGCTCTGGGCAGCACGATATTCCCCTCTTTCCAAACAACCGACGCAGGTGTCGTAGATGGTGATGGATTCCGTCTCGGTTTCCTTCGGGGTCAGGCCGGCCAGGAAACTTTTCGCTGTCATCTGCTCGACCCACTGCTGCCTCAGGAAGTCTTTCTTCCCCCGGAAATGGGCCACCAGCTCGCGAGTCAGCTCCGTGGCTGGTGCGGCCGGAGGTTCGCGGACAGCAATCGCATTCCCTTTACCTTTCATTTGCCCCTCCTTGGTATGCCCGCCGGGCGGGTCAAACGGTTTCGGAACTCGCCAGGCATCATGTTCATCTCGAGCACAAGTGGCCGCTCTGCAGCGGCTGGTCACCTCAGGCGCAGCAGGGCCCTTGGCTTCTCAGGGAAAATACCGCGAGGCCGGCTTCCATGGCTGCCGGACCGGAAACGGAAAGCAGGCTTGCACTCCCTTTCCTCCGAACGACCAGGGGATACCGCGCCCCGACACGCGCCCATCGCTATCCAATAAGTTCGGCTGTTTGCCCGCCGGGGATGAGGCAAAAACACTCCCGGGCAAAATGTCTGGGAAAAACCGGACGGCGAATCGCCTTGCGGTGCGTCGCGACGTTTGCGCCGGCTTGCGAGCCGGAACCTGCAATCCCCCCTTCGAAAGGCCATGCCGCACTGAGTCCAGCTAATAAGTCAAGAAATTTGATTCTTACGAAGTGGCATGTTACGAATAATTAGTTAGGATATGGGGGAAACACGGTTAGCTGGTGCTTGCGCGGCACCGCGCCATTTGCCCCGCACGTTCGGGCAAGACCTCGCGGGACCGAAGGTCGCCCCCTGGCCCCCCGGGGGTAGGATGCTTGTAAATCTCGCGGCCGAGCGTATGCTTCGCTCGTTTGCGCTCGACCGGGAGGGAAGCGATGATGAAAACGGCTCTACTGCTGGTTTTGACTGTCGGCGGGTCGGTGTTGCTGGGCGTCGGTTTGGAGAGGAGTGCGCGCGGCAGGGAATTCAAGTGGACTGACCTTTCGAGCAAGCAGGGCGACCTGCCCGCCCCCTTTCCGGGCAAGGAGCAGACGGCGAGCCTGGTGCTCGACGTGGACAACGACGGCGTGAACGATTTCGTGTTGACGGAGCGCACGGACGCGCCCTCGGTGGTCTGGTACCGGCGCGGGAAGAGCGGCTGGACGAAGTACGTCATCGAAGCGGGTCCTCTCCATATCGAAGCAGGCGGCGCGGCGGAGGATATTGATGGAGACGGCGACCTCGACATTGTGTTCGGCGGCGACTACATGAGTAACCAGGTTTGGTGGTGGGAAAATCCCTTCATAGGGAACAGGGAACAGGGGACAGGGAACAGCAAAAACAAAGCGAATCCAGATGACCCCTTTGCGCGGCCGTGGAAGCGGCACCTGGTCAAAAACTCTGGAGCGCCCAAGCATCATGACGAGATGTTCGGCGACTTTGACGGCGATGGGAAAGACGAACTGATCTTCTGGAACCAGGAAGCGCATGGTCTCTTTATGGCAAAAATCCCCGACGACCCTCGCCACACCGAGCCCTGGCCCATCACGGAGATCTACGCTTACAGCGCGGACAGCGAGCCCGAGCAGCGCGGCAAGCCGGCGGCGTTCAAGTCGGTGAACGAGCACGAGGGCTTGGCGAAGGCCGACATCGACGGCGACGGCAAGCTCGATATCCTCGGCAAGCCCTACGACTGGGACGTTCCCCGGATCGATGTCTGGCTGAATAAGGGCAGTGACCAGTGACGAGTGACAAGTGACAAGCAAGCGCAGACGATGGCCGTTGATGAATTGTGAATAGTGAATGGTGAATTATGAATTCTGGATTTGCGTAGCTGACGCTGCTCCTCGCTCGTCACTTGTCACGTCTTCCTAAGCGGGGGCAAGTTCACTGCGGCAGTGCTTGAGTTCCTTGCGGAACTCGTTGCACAGGATTTGCCGGCTTTCGAGGGAAAGCGCGGCGAGGGCCTCGAGTGGAGTCGGGAAGCCCTCGCCCACCTGGAAATCGCCGTTGATCATCGAGGAGACAGCGAGCAGGCCGAGGATTTCTTCATCTTTCGGTTCGTGGCTGACAAAGTAGGATCGGAAGCCGTCCGGCTCCGCGGCGCTGCGTGTGAGGATGACGCGCAGTTGCTGCCGGAAGTAGGAGCAGATTCGTTTCTCTTCCATCAGGCCCTCGTCAGGGGTGGCGCGAACCCCGCGCGACGAGACTTCCCGGTTCCCTTAACTCCGGTTCCTTCGCTTCGCCCGTCCGCTGAGGGGCTCCGCTCAGGATGACAACCCGCTCGTTGTCGCGGCCGCGTCATTCTGAGCCCGTCCGCAGAGGGTCTCCGCTCAGGATGACCACCGCCGCGAGGTCATTCTGAGTCCGCCAGTTGGCGGACGAAGAATCTGCAGTCCCGCGGCCTATAGGAACCGCTCAGCACGTCGAATTGCAAACGCGCAGCGAGAGGTTGCGGAGGAAGCCTTCCTCCCCGAGTTCTTCTTTCTCCCGCTGGCACGTCGGGCAGACCAGGATGACGCTAGCCACGCGCTCGCCGGGCAGGCGCTGAACATCCCAGCCGTCCTGGACCGCCTCCTGGCCTGCTGCGGGCAGGCTGCGGTCGCAATACCAGCAGTACCCGTCGCCCGTCGTGGCAATGGCGTGCAGTGCTTCCGGAACGTTCATCGATCCCCTCCCTGCTGTAGCGCCGCTCCGTGAGCGGCGGATCAATGACTGCCCAAGACGCCGGCCATCGACCGGCGCTACGGAGTGTTAAGAGCACCCGCTGGTCGAGCCGCAATTCATGCAGCGGTAGCAGCTTCCATTGCGGACCATGATGGCGCCGCAATCGGCGCAACTGGGCGCGTCGTCGGCCTGTTCGACCCCGGCCAGGCTGGGCTGGACGGCGCCGTCGGGATAGACCGTAGCGCGCTCGCCGGTGGCCTGCGTGAACTTCTCAGCCAGCTTCGCCGCCGTCTCGACTTCCGCGCCGTTTACCGTTGAGACGCTGGCGTCCTCGTGGGGCTGCGCGTCGCGCGGTAGGAATTTGAGCGCCAGCCAGCGGAAGATATAATCCATCACCGACTTCGCGTAACGGATCTCGGGGTTCGGCGTGTAGCCGCTGGGCTCGAAGCGCGTGTGGCTGAACTTGTCCGAGAGCACCTTGAGCGGCACGCCGTACTGGAGCGCCAGGGAAATCGCCGTGGCGAAGGAATCCATCAGGCCCGAGACGGTCGAGCCTTCCTTGGCCATGGTAATGAAGATTTCGCCCGGCATGCCGTCGTCGTAGAGGCCGACGGTCAGATAGCCCTCGTGCCCGCCCACGGAGAACTTGTGGGTGATGGCCCGCCGCTCGTCGGGGAGCTTGTGGCGGAACGGCCGGCCGGGCTGAGCGGGAGTCGGGAGTCGGGAGTCGGGAGTCGTTCCTCCTTCTGACTTCTGACTTCTGACTCCTGATTCCTTCTGGGGTTTGGCGTCCGAGGTATTCAAGGGTTGTGTCCGTTTCGAGCCGTCGCGGTAAATCGCGATGGCCTTCAAGCCCAGCCGCCAGGCCTCGGTGTAGGCGTTCGCGACATCTTCGACCGTGGCTTCCTCGGGCAGGTTGACAGTCTTGGAAATTGCCCCGGAGAGGAACGGCTGCACGGCGGCCATCATGCGGACGTGGCCCATGTAACGAATCGAGCGCTTGCCGTTCGCCGGCTTGAGCGAGCAATCGAAGACGGGCAGGTGCTCCGCCTTCAAGTGCGGCGCGCCCTCGATGGTGCCGTGCTGGTCGATGTAATTGACGATGTCGGAAGCCTGCTGCTCGTTGTAGCCGAGCTTGAGCAGCGCCGTGGGCACGACATTGTTGACGATCTTGATCAACGCGCCGCCCACCAGCTTCTTGTACTTGACCAGTGCCAGGTCCGGCTCGATGCCCGTGGTGTCGCAGTCCATCATGAAGCCGATGGTGCCCGTCGGGGCGAGCACCGTCACCTGGGCGTTGCGGTAGCCGTACTTCATGCCACTCGCCAGGCAGTCGTCCCAGACCTTCTTCGCCGCCTCCCACACGGGTTCCGGCACGTGGCGCGAGGTGATGTTCCCCAGCGCCTGCCGGTGCATGGAGATCACGCCCAGGAAGGAATCGCGGTTCACGGCGTAGCCGGAGCAGGGGCCAAGCTCGGCGGCGAGGCGCGAGGATTGAAGGTAGGCCTCGCCGTGCATGAGGGCGGTGAGCGTGCCGGCGTAGTCGCGGCCGGCGTCGGAATCGTAGGGCAGGCCGCTCGCCATCAGCAGCGCTCCCAGGTTCGCGTAGCCCAGGCCCAGCGGCCGGAAGTTGTGCGAGTTCGTCGCAATCTTCTCGGTCGGGTAGCTGGCGTTATCGACGATGATTTCCTGCGCCGTGATCATCACGTCCACGCCCTGGCGGTAGGCCTCGACGTCGAACTTGCCGTCCGGCGTGAGGAACTTCATCAGGTTCAGCGAGGCCAGGTTGCAGGCCGAGTCGTCCAGGAACATGTACTCGCTGCAGGGATTCGAGGCGTTGATGGGCGCCGTGGCCTTGGAGGTGTGCCACTTGTTGATGGTGGAGTGGAACTGCATGCCGGGGTCGCCGCACTGCCAGGCGGCCACGGCGATCTTGCGCATCAGGTCGCGCGCCCGATGAGTCTTCATGGGCGTGCCGTCGGTGACGGCCTTGGTCGTCCAATCGCGGTCCTCGACCACCGCCTTCATGAACTCGTCCGTGACGCGCACGCTGTTGTTGGCGTTTTGGAAGAAGATCGAGCTGTAGGCGTCGCCGTCGAGCGAGGAATCGTAGCCGGCGTCGACCAGCGTCCAGGCCTTGCGCTCTTCCTTGGCCTTGCACTCGATGAAGTCCTCGATGTCGGGGTGGTCGATGTTGAGGATCACCATCTTGGCGGCGCGGCGGGTCTTGCCGCCGCTCTTGATCACTCCCGCGAAAGCGTCATAACCCTTCATGAAGGAGAGGGGACCGGAGGCCTTGCCACCACCTGACAGTGATTCCAGTGCGGACCGGAGAGGCGAGAGGTTCGTGCCCGTGCCCGAACCCCACTTGAAGAGCATCCCTTCCGTCTTGGCAAGATTCAGGATGCTTTCGAGGTTGTCCTGGACGGAGTTAATAAAGCAAGCAGAGCACTGCGGGTGACGGTAGGCCTCGGTCTCCTTCTTGACGCCGCCCGTGGCGGGGTCGAAGTACCAGCTCCCGCCTACCGAGCTGCGGTGATACTTGTGCCAGAGGCCGCAATTGAACCACACGGGTGAGTTGAAGCAAGCCTTCTGGCGCATCAGCAGGTGAAGCAATTCGTCGTGGAACGCCCGGGCGTCTTCCTCGGTGCGGAAGTAGCCGCCCTCGACGCCCCACTGGGCGATGGTGTCGGCGACGCGGCTGAGGAGGTGCCGCACGCTCGACTCGCGCTCGGGCGTGCCGAGCTTGCCGTGAAAATACTTCGAGGCCACGATGTTGGTGGCCGTCTGCGACCAGTCCTTGGGGGCTTCCACGTTGCGCTGCTCGAAGATCGTCTGCCCCTTCTCGTTTTGCAGCGAGGCGGTGCGCAGTTCCCATTCGATCTCGTCAAAAGGATGAGTGCCGGGTTTGGTAAAAAGGCGCTTGAAAGTAATGCCGTGTTCGGTGCGACGCACTTCCGTGGTTACTGGCGCACCCGTTGTTGTGGACACAGTGTCCCGCTCCGCCATAACGTTCCTCCACTCAATTGATACTAGCGCTGGGCTCCTACGTGGTGCGGTTTGCTCTTCCGCCGTGAGGGCTTCGGACGGCGGCTCAACCGGTGTGTCCCCCCTCTTGCCCTAACCGCTCGCGCAGCGTCTTGCTGCTTTTTTAAACCTGTGTTACGGGCTTGTCAAGAGAAAACTACTAGCCTTGGTGGTTTTTCTTCTGAAGGCCACAAGGTATTGTGGAAATCCTGTGAGTCTCTGTGGATATCCGGGGGGTTGTCCGCCCCTGCTTCGCACCGACCGGCGGATGGGGCCGCCAGCCGGCGGAGTCTCGCTTCAAGGCGCTGTTTCGTATACCCGCGACTCTGCCCGCTGGCTGCCGCGGTGGGGAACGGCGAGATACAGTCTGTTGAGTTCGGGAGAAAAGAAGGACGTGCGTGCGCCGGGGGCGGTTGGGACTCGGGCTGCCTCCTCATAATGGTCGGGATCGCGTTGCGTGATGGCGCTGATCGCTCCCTCTCCGCCGCTGATGTAGATGCGATGGCGCGCAGCGTCGTACCAGAGGTCGTCGGCGTCGCCCACGCAGGGCAGCCTTCGACGGGATGCGCAGGCTGGGGTGGTTGTCTCAATGCAGGGCCGGAGGCATTCTGGCCATGAGCGTAATCGGCTTGGCGCAAACCGGGTCAGGCACGTACTCGGCGGGAGCCGCCGAGACTCTTGCGCGGACAGCCGCGCGGGGGGCAAGGCGACTAGCTGGGTAGCTGAACCTTGACGTTGCACTTGGTGAGCGCCTTGACCAGCAGCCCTTCGACGACCTGCCGATTGAGCCCGCGCGCCATGGCGATCTCGTCCGCCAGCAACGCCCAGGCGCGGTCCAGCATGCGCTTTTCGCGGAAAGAAAGCGGCTTCGCCTGATTGAGGGTCAGCAGGCTCTTCATAACCTCTGCGACCTGCTGGAGAGAGCCGGTTCGCATCTTCTCGGAGTTTTCCTTGAAGCGACCCTTCCAGTCCTGCGGGGACTTGGAGCGGCCCTTCTCCAGAAAGTCCAGGATAGTGCCGATCTCCTTGTTCCTGGACACGCGCCGCAGGCCGACATTGGTGACGTTGCTCGTCGGCACCATGACCCGCAGGCTGCTGGCGTTGAGCTTGAGCAGGTAGAACATTTCCGGCTCGCCCGTGACGTTTCTGGTGGAGACTTGTTCGATGATACCAACTCCCTGGTTCGGATAGACGACTTTATCCCCTATCTGGAAGTCCATTGGTTTCCTCGATTGGTGGTAAGAAGCGCATTTCAGGATAAACCGGAATCAGCTCGAAGTCAAGACAAAGCGCTGTTTTTGCACCGCCGCGAGATCGAGCAGGAGCCCGGCCAGCCGCGGCGCGTCGTGCCGCGCGACTTGGTCTTCGAGCAGCAACGAGGCCGTGACGGGCTCGACGCCCAGGGCGCGGATTTCCCCGAAATCGTTGCGCACAGGCTCCGCGTGCTCGGCCGCGTAACGCCGGCGAAGGGCCGGGGAGAGTTCGCGGGTGTTGACGATCACATAATCGAAAAGCCGCCCCCCCACGTGGTTGTCGAGGGACCGCAGGTGGTCGGAAGCCGTGTAGCCGCGGGTCTCCCCCGGCTGGGTCATCAGGTTGCCGATGTAGGCCTTCACAGCACGCGACCGGGCAATCGCCTCCGGGATGCCGTGCACCAGCAGGTTGGGGATCAGCGAGGTGTAAAGCGAGCCGGGTCCCAGGGTGATCAGATCGGCGGCCTCGATGGCCGCCAGGGTCTCCGGCAGGGGCCGGCAGCGGCTGGGAACGATTTCGAGTTGCCGGATCGGCACCTTCGTGGCGGTGATTTGCGCCTCTCCGGAGATGACCCGGCCGTTGCGCAGCCGGGCGCGCAGGCGAACGTCCGAAAGCGTGGAAGGAAAAATCTCCCCGCGGATGGCCAGAACCTCGCTGGAGAGCCGCACGGCCTTGCCGAAGTCGCTCGTCAGGTGCGTGAGCGCGGTCAGGAACAGATTGCCCAGACTGTGGCCCTTCAGCCCTCGGCCGTTGGTGAAGCGATAGTTGAAGAGTTGTGTGAGGAGCTTTTCGTCTTCGGCGAGCGCCACCAGGCAGTTGCGGATGTCGCCCGGCGGAAGGATGCGGAACTGGCGGCGCAGCCGGCCGGAACTGCCGCCCTCGTCCGTCACGGTGACGACCGCCGTCAGCCGCGTGATGATGGGCCGGGCCGCCGCCGGACGGGCCACTTCATCGACGTGGAGCTTCAGGCCGCGGAGGACGGTGGACAAGCCCGTGCCCCCGCCGATGGCTACGACCTTCATTGCCGGGTTCTGCCTTTGATCTCTTCGCAGTAGCGGCGCTCTGCGACCGCCGTCGCTGGCGGGCGAAAGCCTAAGCCACACCCTGGCGAATCAGCCGCGAGAAGCGCGGGTACGAAGCGAGCGAGTGGAAGTCCTCGTCCTTGCTGGCCTGGTAACGGTTGTTGGGGCGAAGCTCGATGGCTGCCGTCAGGTGCTCGATGGCGGCATCGGCGTTACCCGCCAGCGCATGCGCCGCAGCCAAGGCGTAGCGGATGTGTTCCTGGTTGGGCCGCAACTTGTTGGCTTTGGTCAGGCTTTCGAGTGCCGCCTCGATTTGGCGCGCGTTGAGCTGCGCCACGCCCAGATCGTAATAATCCTCGGGCGTCCGCAGGGAGAGTTCGGTGTGGGCCAGCCTCTGCTTGCACAGGTGCAGGTAGACCTGCGCGCGGTTTCTGACCTCGACGGTCGAATCCCCCTGAAGTTTCTCGAAGATTTCCCTGGCCCGTTCGTAGTTCTGCTTCTGGAACAGGCGAACTCCGGTCTCAAAGTTCTTGACGCCCGCCAAGTACTTTTCGTTCATCCGTTGCTTTTCAGGTGTTCCGCGCGTAACCATGGCCTTGCGCCTCGTAGCATTCTGGTGTCGCCGGCCATTGAGCCTATTGGACATACCGAGACCGGCGCGAGCCCGGCGCCGCGAACCGTTCGAAGAGACGAGGCTGGCTCGCCCGCGGCGCAGACGCGCGCGACGGGAGGCAGAACCAGCTCGAGTTTTTCGTTTTGTCCTAACCATATTAAAATTCAACAGATTAGAGCGAGCGGCGCAATTCGGACGTCGGGTTAAGAGTCCCCTTATCCCTTGCTTTTATAGCAAATTACGCATGGGAATGTCAAATGGGGATCGGTCCGAACCTATTGCAAGTGTTGTGCGTCCCAAGAGCCTTTCGAATCTCAACACGGGCCGGAGTCCTGGTAGCGGCGGGCTTTAGCCCGGAATCGTGCCCTTGCGACTGGCCCCCGAAATCTGCCGCCGACTTTTCCCCCGTGAGTCACTTCACGGTGAAGCTGACGGAAACGAGGGCGGTGCCCGCCTGGTCAGTGACATCGACGCGCCAACTCCCCTCCTTCACCGATTTGGCGCTCCAGGTCCGCGTGGAAGGGTACTTGATGTCCAGGTCCTTCTCGAAAACCTTCTGGTCGCCCGCGTACCAAACGTGTTTGATCGTGGTGGGCACCGTCGAGGCCGCGACCTTCGACCAGCAATAGACCGTTCCCACCGAAGCCTGGAATTCCGTCGCTTCGCCCGCCGGCTCGCGGTTTTCCACGGAGGTCGCCGCGACCGCCTTCTCGACTTTCAATCCTTGATCTGGAGCTCCAGTCGCCTTCTCCTGCGCTACGGCGAAGCTTGCCGATAACAAGACAGACACGACAGCGTTCAGTAGCCTTTTCATACTCCTTCCCCCCTTCGAGCAGCGGTGGCCTCCAGACTGCCCCGCAGCGGCGATTCTACACCACGACTCCGCTAGCAGCCACGGTGCATGTGTTTTGCGGGATTACCGTGGGTTCGTGAATCAGGAAAGCCCACGGCTGGAAGAGCCCCAGCCTCGGCCACCGGCCTCGCCAAAAACGCACTTTCACGAACTCCACGGGGCGGTTTTCCGGGCGGCTTTGCAGCAGGTCATGAGGAGCACAGGGGCGGCACTTGGTGCCGTGGGTTCGTGAGATTCTGCCCACGTCAGGAAGATTCGGAGTTACAGTTCAAGATGGAAATGCGAGCTGGGAACGAAACTCGTAGAAGCAACCGCTTAATTGCGGGCGGCGTCTAAGGGAAGGACCTGAGTGAAGCTCCACTTGAATGTCGTTCCTTGCTCGGTTGGATTGCCTTTCATTCATCAGCCTTGGAGCGGAGGTGGCGAAAAGAAAATGAAGCCGATTCGTCTGGGAATTATCGCGTTGACCTTCTCCTGGCTGCTTATGGTTTCGGTCTCATCCGTCGCGCAAACGAGTAACGGAACAACAGCCGCGTTGCCAAGCAGTGCGGCCAGTGCGTCCGACAGAAGTCTGCGGACGTTTCTGCAGGAGCAAATGGATTTATCTGCGGGTCAGGCGGTGGCCAATGCCCAGCAGCAGACCAAGCCCTCTTCCGGCAATGAGCCTTCGCTGGAGAGCCGGAAGGCCCGCGTCATCCTGTTGCAGGAATCGCTCGTGGGCAGTGTGCGCACGCGGCTTCTGGTGCTGCTGGCCGCGGTGGGGCTCGTCCTGCTGATCGCCTGCGTGAATGTCGCCAACCTGCTGCTGGCCGGCGGCACGTCGCGG
>JAIQGB010000460.1 GCA_020072905.1 Terriglobia bacterium
AGCGCTTTGAGCCAGCCGGCGAGCTCGCGGGGCGAGCGAATCTCCACCGCAGCCGACGCAGTCGAGGCAGCGACTGGCGCCTGGTCGAGAAACTCCTTCAGCAGCGATGAGAAGCCCAACTCCTGGCACAACGCTGTCAGTTCGGGAATATCCGGCGTGCCCACCTTCAGGTCTTCGACGTGATGTTCGAGCGGAACATCGATGCGGATGGTGGCAAGTTCTCGGCTCAGCAGCGCTTCGTTGCGAAAGTCGCGCAGCGCGTCTCGATAGCTCTGCTTCTTGACCTGTTCGTAGTTCTCCAGGGCCTTTTCCAGAGTCCCGAATTGCTGGATAAGGTCGGTAGCTCCCTTGGGTCCGATGTAGCTGCGCTTTTTCTCCCCCTCGGCGAGAGCCGGCTCCTGCCCCGGCAGAGGCCGCGCGCCGGGAATGTTGTCGCTGGGATCGCCGGTCAAGGCCAGCCAGTCCACGACTTGCGCGGGCTCGACACCCAGAATTTCCTTTACCTTTTCCACGCCACAGATCGTCTCGCCGTCACTCGCACCGCGCGACGGTTTGAGGACCCGCACGCGTTCATTCACGAGCTGGAAAAGGTCTTCATCACCTGAGGCGATGAAAACCTCGAGACCATGCTTTTCGCCTTCGCGAGCCAGCGTCCCGATCACGTCGTCGGCCTCAAAGCCTTCTTTCTCCACCAAAGGCATTCCCAGCGCCCGGCAGAATCGCCGGACGTAGGGCAATTGGACGGCAAGATCTTCCGGAAAGGCGGGCCGGTTAGCTTTGTACTCCTCAAAGAGCTTGTCACGGAAGGTCGGCGCGGCGAGGTCGAACGCCACTCCGACGTAGGACGGCTGGTGGTCTTTCAGAAGCTTGCGCAGCGTGCGGAGAAAAATGTAAACAGCTTTCGTCGGCATACCCGTTGGGGAAACCAGCGCCATCTGCATGGGCGCATAGAACGCCCGGAACACCAGCGACATGGCATCAATCAGGAAGAGCTTTGGTGGAGTGTCCATCAGCCTTTTGCCAGCTTCAATGTCCCTCGTCGACAACTTGAACGAAGAGACAGCCATTCTACAATACGCGCCTGGAAAGTGGTCGCAGGATTCGCTCCCTGCGCCAAACCAGAGCGAAAGTGTGGTATGTTTGCCACACCATTGCAACGGGCAGCGCGCTGTGCCTGTTGTATCTACCTGATAATAAAACCGATAGCTTGGCAAAGGATTTGGAACCTCGGGTGCTAGGAGAGGAAGTTGGTCTAGGAGGGCTGATTGACCTACCAGCAAACGATTGCTTCGCCCGTGAGGACTGCGGGGATCGGGTTGCACACGGGCGTCACCGTGAACCTTCGACTTCTTCCCGCCCCGGCCAAAACAGGAATTGTCTTCAGACGCAGCGACTTGGAGGGCTTTGCCATCGAAGCTCGCGCCAAGCACGTGGCGCGCGTTAGCTATGCCACCAGCTTGATGAAGATGGGCGTGCTCATCTCCACGACCGAGCACCTCCTCTCTGCGCTCGCGGCCACAAACATCGACAACGTCTACGTGGAAATTGACAACCTCGAGCTGCCGATCCTGGACGGCAGCGCTCTGCCCTTCGTGCGCATGATCGTCAAGGCCGGAATCAAAAGGCAGCGAGCACGGCGGCTCTATGCGAGAGTCCTGAAGCCGGTGGAGGTGGTGGAGGGAAACAAGCGCATCGCCATTTATCCCTCTGACAGGCTCCGGATCACCTATCGCATCGCCTTCACCCACCCGCTGATTGGCGAGCAATCGCTGGAATTCGCTCCTGCCCAGGGCAACTACGCAGTGGAAATCGCGCCGGCGCGCACGTTCGGCTTTCTTGAGGAGGTCGAAATGCTGCGCCGGAGCGGCTTGGTGAAAGGCGGCTCGCTGGAAAACGCCATCGTGCTCACCCGCGATGGCGTGATGAATCCGGAAGGCCTGCGCTTCCCAGACGAGTTCTGTCGTCACAAGATCCTCGACGTCATCGGCGATCTCGCTCTGCTCGGCCATCCGCTCGTCGGCCACGTGGAGGCGGAGCGCGCCGGACACGCCATGCACTTCGCTCTCGTTGATCGGCTGCTCCGTGAGAAAGGCTCCTTTGAACTCGTCCCCTTCACCGGCCTGGCGGCCGGGCCCGCCCCCGCCTCAGCGCTCCAACTCGCGCCCAGCCCCGCGGCATGACTTAGCCGCGCAGTTTCCAGATGGTTCGCAGCGGCTTGAATGACCTGGCGGCCCCGCGGTGATCCGCCTGCAGGGCAGCTATTGCCGCATCCAACCATTTGCTATACTTCTCGGCCGCAGCGCCACGATTTCCCGGAAGGGAGTGTGCCATTCGAGGCGCCGCAGTGGGAACGTTTGGGCCGGCGATCGCTGCCGGCGTTGCGTTCCCTGGGGGCACTGATGAGCACGGTCGGAACGGACAAAGAGCTCAGCGTCTACGAATCCATGGCCGCCCGCTTCGATGTGGCGGCCCGCAAGTTGCAGATCGACGAAGGTCTCACCAAATACCTGCGCACGCCAAATCGTGAAATCATCGTTCACATTCCCGTGACCCTGGACAGCGGAAAGTTGGAAGTATTCGATGGTTTTCGCGTCCAGCACAACATCGCTCGCGGGCCCTGCAAAGGTGGAATCCGCTTTGCGCCCAACGTGACGCTGGATGAAATCCGCGGCCTCGCCGCGGAGATGACTTGGAAGTGCGCGGTCGCCAACATTCCCTTCGGCGGCGCCAAGGGCGGGGTCGTTTGCGACCCCGCCAAACTCTCCCAGGGCGAACTGGAGCGCATCACGCGGCGCTACACGGCGGAGATCCTCGATTACATCGGTCCGGAGCGCGACGTGCCCGCCCCGGACATGAATACCAACGAGCAGACGATGGCCTGGATCATGGACACCTA
>JAIQGB010000461.1 GCA_020072905.1 Terriglobia bacterium
GTCGGCGTGCTCCAAACTCGCAAGAACACGATCAACGCCATCCGCGCCGTCGCCAGCCTCCCGCCCCGATACCAACTGGTTCTGGTGGGCGGCGACGGTTACGGCAGCGGAGCGATCCATGAATTCATCCGCACGGAGCGGCTGGAGTCCCGCGTGACGCGCCTGGGACACGTCCGGGTGGACCAACTCAAGGCCCTCTACGACTCGGCCAGCGTTCTCCTTTTCCCGTCGTTCGAGGAAGGGTTCGGCCTGCCCGTCCTCGAAGCCATGGCTCACGGATTGCCCGTGGTGGCCTCGAACACGTCCGCGCTGCCGGAAGTGGGTGGAGATGCGCCGCTTTATGTTGACCCCCACGACCCGCGGGACATCGCCGAGAGAGTCCGCCAAGCTGTGGAAGATCAGCCGCTCCGCGCGGCAATGATTGAGCGTGGCCTGGCTCGCGCGCGCCAGTTTACCTGGCGGCGTACTGCCCAAGAGACCTGCGCACTCTACGACGAGGTTCTGGCACACCGCGGCTGATTTCCTGGGGCAGCCGATGTCGGGGAGGCATATTGAGGGGCGCAGATTGTATTCCGCCGTAGCTGACAGGAAGTCCGCTGCGCTCGCCCGACGATTGTTCTCTCACGACTTGCGCGTTAGACTGTGGACGACAGGATGGGATGACGATGATGAAACGCCTACTCTTGCTTCCAGCTTTGCTCCTAATGTTCACTGCGGCGGGCAGAGCGGCCGACCTTTGGAAGGCGAAACAGGTAAAGGAATGGAGCCGCGAGGAGACACAGCACTTTTTGCGCAGTTCTCCCTGGGTGCGACAGGTTACGACCGGGTCGCTGATCGATTCGGAGGCGCCCATAGGGAGTACCGAGACGACAGAAGGCCGCAGAGAGTCCTCGGGCGCCGAACAGGCGCCCTCTACGGAAACCGTCGATGTGGAGCGTGGTGAAGGTCGCCTCGTCTATTTCGTCGAGTGGAGCTCCGCCCAGATTGTGCGTCAGGCAAACCTCCACTACAGGGTGTTGCTGGGTCAGGCCAAAGGAGAGGAGAAGGAGCCGCCGGTCGTGCAGACCTATGTCTTGACGGTGCATGGCGTCAGCCTGAGGGCGTTCGCGACCGTCACCGATGCGGAGGTCAAGGGCGGCGCCTCGCTCCGCCTCAAGCAATCCCATGCCCAGATCGGGGCGGTCGATGCCAGAATTGCGAAGGCCAAGGATGGCCGCGTTGTGGCCGTACAGTTCGCCTTCCCCCGCGAGGTGAACGGGCAACCGACCATTTCCGATCAAGAGAAATCGGTCGAGTTCGTGTGCAAAGCGGGAGATCTGACCCTCAAAGCGGACTTCAACCTTGCCAAAATGACGACAGGACAGGGGCGCGACCTGTAAAACTTCGTCCCGCTGGGCAGTCAGGCGAAGCCACGGCGGTCTTCCGCGCCACCTGAGCCTATTTCGCCGCCCATTCACGAGCCCGTGCTGCTGTAGTTCCTGACCCCGCGCTCCCAGACAATCAGTGCCAGAATGAAGAAGCTGGCCGCCACACGCGGCACACGGTGGAAGAGGGGCTCAAACGCTTCGCGCCGGAGGAAGTGCGTGGTGGGATAGAACGAGGCAAACGCGAAGGGAATGACCCAGCTCAGCATAAATTGGATGAAGACGTTGTAAATGGTCAACGGGTAACGCCCGAAGGTAAGCATGTTAAAGACCGGCGGGACAATCCCCACCCGATCCTCGAACCAGAATGAAACTGCGGTGAGTATCAGGAACACGGAAATGTAAATGAGCGCGCCGCAAGCCACCATCAGCGCGAACCACCAATAGTCGATGCCGTGCCACGGCAGCCCCAGACGCTTGACGCACACCGCGATGACCACGATTCCCGTCAGCACTTCCTGTAACGATTCCAGGCGGAACTTCTCGAAAAGGATCTGAAACAGCGTGTGCACCGGGCGCAACAGAATGCGGTCAAAGCGGCCCTGGATGATGTAAATGTCGCCGAACTCGTAGAGGTTCCAACTGACGACGTTGAAGATGCCGAGCGGAATCAGCGAGAAGCCGTAAAGGAACATCACCTCGTAGAACGACCAATCTTGGAGCTTGGGAATTTTGGAGAAAAGGACGAGGACGAAGCCGAAGCCCAGCACCGTCGCGGTCATCGAGGAGATGACGGCGATAAAGAAGTCCGCCTTGTACGCCATCCGCACCTTGGCGTACTGCGCGAAGTAGAGAAGAAAGAGCCTGAGATGTCGTTTCATGCCTATGGGCGGCGCACTTGCCAGCCACCGTCCTGCCGCGCCGCGCCCTCGTTCATGGCGATTGCCAATATGCCTGGTGGCCGATGTAATCGTCGTCGGGCAGGTTGGCGATGATCAGGCGTTTCAGTTTGAGCGGATCGACCTCGCCCTGGATTTTGTAGACGACCTCGCCGTCCGGCTTGATGAGCATCGTGTAAGGCACGGCGCCATTCCAATCCGGGTCAAAGGCCGCCATCAGCTTGTAGATATCCATTTCGCCGAAGAGCAGGTTGGTGCCGGAGGCGTGCTGCTCTTTGAGAAGCCGGAGCACGCCCTTCTCCGCGTCCGGATAGTTGGCGCTCACGGTGACCAGGGTGAAGGGTCGGTGGCGGTACATCCGATACATGGTCTGAAACTCGGGAAATTCCTTGACGCAGGGCCCGCACCACGTCGCCCAGAAATCCAACAGCAGCAACTTGCCGGTGGAATTCTTGCGCAGGGCCTTCAAATCTTCCGCATTGGCGAGCTTTACGGTGACGGGCTCTTTTTCGATCTCGGCCATCTCTTCTTTCTTCCCCTCGGACTTGTAAGCCCACTTTGTCGAGCAGCCGAAGGAAGGAGTCTTGACAACGGGGACCGGCTTGCCGGCAAGGAGCGCGTCGAG
>JAIQGB010000064.1 GCA_020072905.1 Terriglobia bacterium
AAGGCCCGCCGAACTGGACGCACTTCAACGACTTCTGGCGCATGTTCAGCCGCGAGGGCGCGGTGATGGTGAGCAGCACCTACACCCGCGTGGGCGGGCTGTACGACGGGGGCTTCCTTCGGAGGTCCAGTGGCACTTGCGGGTCCCCTCATGCCTCCACGGCCTATCGACACGCCAGACCCAGAGTATACCGAGCAGGCAAGGCAGGCCAAGCTGGAGGGGACAGTAACTCTGGCCATCGTCGTGAATAAGCAGGGGCGCGTGAAGAAGGTGAAGCAAGTCGGACCAAGACTCGGAATGGGTTTGGACGAAAGAGCTGTCAAGACCGTCCGCAAATGGAAGTTCAGTCCCGCGACGCGCGACGGGATGCCAGTGTCAGCCCGAACCGAGGTCCAGGTGTCATTCCGCCTTTAAGCGCGGGCTGGCGCAGAGCTTCGCTCTGCGTCATCCGGTGAGGAACTTGCTGCGGCAGTCGGCGCGGTTTCGCTTGCGCACCGGGCTCTCCTCGTGGTTTACTGCGCACCGAACATTTCGGAAAGCAAGGAGGACAACTGATGCGCAATTCTAAACTGACCCGGCGTGACTTCATGCGCGTGGGCGGGGGCGCTGCGGCGTTGGGAGCCGCCAGCAAAGTGACGTTTCTAACCCCCAGTTTTCTCGCTGCGGCACCGCGCGCCGTTCCGCCCAGTGACCGCGTGCGCTTTGCGTCCATTGGCACGGGCGTGCGTGGCTGCGAGATCATGCGCGCCGCGCTGGCCTGCCTGGGGACGGAAATCGTCGCTGTCTGCGATCTTTACGACGGGCGCCTCACCGGCGGGCAAGAAAACGCCGGCAAGCAACTGCCCACGACGAAAGATTATCGCGCCATCCTCGACCGGAAGGACGTTGACGCCGTCCTCGTCGCGGTGCCCGACCACTGGCATCGCAAGCTCGTGGAAGACGGCTGCGCGGCGGGCAAGGACGTCTATTGCGAGAAGCCCATGTCGCACACCGTTGAGGACGGCTTCGCCATGGTCGAGGCGATGCAGAAGAACAACCGCATCGTGCAAGTGGGCAGCCAGGCGCGCAGCTCGATCGTCTATGCCAAAGCCCACGAGATCTATGCGAGCGGAGCGATGGGCATCGTGACCGCCGTCGAAGCCTGGATCGACCGCAACGACGCGAGCGGCGCCTGGGTCTATCCGATCCCGCCCGACGCCAATGAAAAGACCGTCGACTGGGAGCGATTCCTGGGCAGCGCGCCGAAGCGGCCGTTCGATGCCAAGCGCTTCTTCCGCTGGCGCTGCTTCCGGGACTACGGCGAAGGATTGCCGGGCGACTTGTTCGTCCATCTGCTGACCGGCATCTTCACGATTACCGGCATCAATCGCACGCCGCTGCGCGCGGCGACGATGGGCGGCCTGTTCCGCTGGACCGAGGACCGCGACGTTGCAGACCTGGTTTGGACGCTTTACGAGTATCCGGAATTTCGCGTGGCGCTGCGCTGCAACCTCAACAATGAGTCGCCGGGCGTGACGAAGGTCATGGGGACGAAAGGAACGCTCGAAATCAAGAATGATGTCATGACGTTCACCCCGCAGGATACGCGCCCGCGGCCGGAAAGCTATTCGATTTACGGCTGGCCGGAAAAGCTCCGCAACGAATACTTCCGCGAATGGCGCGCCCAGCATCCCCAGCCCGAGCCCGGGAAATTCTCCGTGGATGCGGAGTCGCAGGTTTTCAAAGCGCCCGACGATTACGATTACGTCGTCGATCACATGAACAACTTCATGGAGTCGGTCCGCACGCGACAGCCATCGGTGGAGGACGCCGTCTTCGGCAACCACACCGCCATCGCCTGCCACATGGCCAACTACTCGTACTTCCAGAAGAGCATGGCCACCTGGGATGAGGCCGCAAAGAAGATCAAGAGCTAGCCTTCAAAACCTGCAGGGGCGTGGCGCACCATGCCCCTGCACCTCACTTCGTCCTTGCCCGTGCTCTCTGCCAGGAATACGATACCGTCCTTCAGAATGCGCCATTATTAGCAAGGGGAGGAGGGTGTGCCTATGAACAGGAAAGGATTGTCGCGCCGTGACTTCATGCAGCGGACCGCAGGAGCGGCCGGGATGACGCTGGCCGCGCGGACGATCGCGCTCCAGGCCGAGCCGCTGGCGGCCTCGCCGAGGCCCGTGCCTCCCAGCGACCGCGTTCGGTTCGGAATCATCGGGGTGGGGATGCAGGGCTCCGGCCTGCTTAGTAACGCCATCGAGCTCCCGGGCGTGGAGTGCGTGGCTGCCTGCGATCTTTACGACGGCCGGCACGTGCTGGCGCGCGAGATCGTCGGCAAACCGATTCCCACCACACGCCGCTATCATGAATTGCTCGACAACAAGGAGATTGACTGTCTGATCGCCGCGGTGCCGGACCATTGGCACAAGCAGGTCGTGGTGGACGCGGTGAGCGCCGGGAAAGACATCTACTGCGAGACGCCCATGTCTCATTGGGTCCCGGAGGGCTTCGAGATGGTGGCCGCGCAACAGAAGACCGGCCGGATCGTCCAGATTGGCGCGCAACGCACCAGCTCAGTGGTCGGCGCGAAGGCCAAGGAGCTTTATGATAAGGGCAGCGTCGGCAAGCTGTGCCTGGTGGAAGCCACCATGGGCCGCAACGATCCCACCGGCTGCTGGGAGTATCCTCCGCCGCCCGACCTCTCGCCGCAGAATCTCGACTGGGATACCTGGCTCGGCACGGCGCCGAAAAAAACCTTCGATCCCTACCTCTTCGCGCGCTGGCGGAGTTGGAAAGAATATGGGACGGGCGTGGCGGGCGACCTGCTCGTTCACTTGGTCAGCGGCTTGATGTTCGTCCTTGGCATCAACGAAGCGCCCAAGCGCGCCTCCGCTGACGGCGGGATTCTGCGCTGGAAAGATGGCCGGAACACTCCGGACGTTCACACGGTGCTCTACGAATACGGTGAAGTGCCGGTCTACATGCGTCTGACGCTCAACACCGAGAGCCCCGAAGTGACCCGCCTGATGGGCTCAAAGGGAATCATCGAGATGACGGAGCACGGCGTGAGCTATTCGCCGCAATCGGGTGAGGACCAGGCGCCGAGTTACTACGCGTTCAGTTTCCCCAGCAAGCTGCGCGAGGAGTACTTCCGCAAGTGGCATGAAGAGCACGATCCAAAGCCCGGCCAGGAGCCCACGCCGGAGTCGGTCAGCTATACCGGGCCCTCGTATGACGACGTCAAGCCGCACCTGTGGAAGTTCTTCCAGTCGGTGCGTTCGCGCCAGCCCTTGTTGCAGGACACGATTTACGGCAACCACGCGGCCATCGCATGCCACATGGCGAACGAATCGTACTACCGGCACGAGCCCGTGGTGCTGGACGCGGCGGCGACAGCGCTCAAGACCGCGTAGGCATTGGGGAAGGGGAGGGCCCCAGGGTTCTCCCTCGGTACTCATTTCGGTTCTGCAACGCCGGGCTTGAGCCCGGCACTGTCTCCGAGTGCCGACCTGAAGGTCGGCTCTACGGCAAACCGAGTCACTACCGCTTGTAGTTCCCGCTTGCTCGCGGCTCCTTGCGGTAATAGGATAGGCGTCTTCATCGCTTGTCATCTTTCTGCCATCTGAGGAGGTTTCTTCCATGAGCAAACCCAAGATTTCGCGTCGCGACTTCATCCGCCGCACGGCCGGAGCCGCAGGCGCCACGCTCGCCGCGCGCAGCGTGTTGCTCGAACCGCTGTTTGGTGCCGCCGCGCCGCGCGCCGTTCCGGCGGGCGACCGCGTGCGCTTCGGGATCATCGGCGTGGGCATGCAGGGGTCGGGCCTGCTGCGCAATGCGGTTTCGGTCCCGGGTGTCGAGTGCGTCGCCGCCTGTGATCTTTACGACGGGCGGCACGAAGTGGCCAAAGACATCGTCGGCAAGCCGATTCCCACCACGCGACGCTACAAGGAGCTGCTGGACAACAAAGAGATCGACTGCCTCATCGCTGCCGTCCCCGACCATTGGCACCGGCAGATTGTTCTCGACTCCTGCAGCGCCGGCAAGGACGTTTACTGCGAAAAGCCCATGACGCACACGGTCGGCGAGGGCTTCGAGATGATCGAAGCCGAGCAGCGCAACAAACGCATCGTCCAAGTGGGCAGCCAGCGCGTGGATTCGGTGATCTACACCAAAGCGAAGGAGCTCTTGGATAAGGGAGCGATTGGCGACGTCTGCTTGGTCGAAGCACACATGGGCCGCAACGATCCAGGTGGCGCCTGGGAATACCCTGTTCCTCCGGATCTCTCGCCGGAGAACCTGGACTGGGAGACCTGGCTGGGCACCGCGCCGAAGATTCCCTTCAATCCCTATCACTACCAGCGCTGGCGTTGCTGGCAGGTCTACGGTTCTGGGGTGGCGGGCGACCTCTTCGTGCACCTGCTCACGGGGATTCACTATGTCACCGGAATCACCGCTCCGCCCGAGCGCGCGCTGGCTTCCGGCGGGCTGTACCGCTGGAAAGACGGCCGCGACGTCCCCGACGTTCATGCCTGCGTCTATGACTATCCGCACTTTCAGGTGATTATGCGAGTGACTCTGAATACCGAAACGCCGGAAGTGACCCGCTTCATGGGCACGCGCGGGCAACTGGAGATCAAGGACAACGAGTTGACCTACACCCCACAGGACGGGCAGGAGCACGGGCCGAGTTTCCTCTCGGGCACCTGGCCCAAAAAGCTCCGCGACGAGTATGTCGCCAAATGGCGGGACGAACATCCCTTGGCGCGACAAATGGAGAGCGTCGAGGGGACCCACTACACCGTGCCGCCCGACTACAACGAGACACGCGAGCACCTGTGGAATTTCTTCGACGCCGTGCGCACGCGCCGGGCCGTCGTCGAGGACGCGACCTTTGGCAACCACACGGCCATCGCCTGCCACATGGCCAATCAAGCGTTCTTCAAGAAAGCGATCGCGGTGTGGGACGGCGCGAGCAAGAGCATCAAGGTGTAAGCGTTGGGGTCATGGCCGGTGCGGGGTCGCAGGGACGAGGGTGACTGTGAACGTCGCGTGGCCTTGCCGGTTCGCAAGGCTTGCGATCCTGGAAGGCGGGATCAAATCGGGATGAAATGTAGGAGCCCCTCGTGGGTGCGCCAGCGAGGGGCTCGTGGGAGGACATCCCATCCCGCGCCGGCCCGCATCATGAAGGCTTGGGGGCAAGGCCCCATGACGTGAACCCCATCGTGCAGCGGGATACAGGTACTTTTTTAGCCGACCCTGTTGCTGATGTCCAATCGATTCCTTTTATCGTTCCCATCAGCAGAACATCACATCCGTTCCACCGATAGAATCCCCCGAACGTCAGGAAGCCGCTGGGATAGAATCGAGGGCGAGGGTAGTCTCGGCTGGCGGGAAAGGCTGGCGATTCGGCGGCGGGCTGTCTTGCCAAACGGCTGCGGCCGCATTCAGCTCGGGCATTCCGAAGGGGGACTCTGTGGCAGTCGGGGATGGCGTGGCGAGCAGCGAGGCGCTCCTGGCTCGCGTGGCGGAGCACGATTCGAGTGCTCTGGGCGAGCTCTACACCCGCTTTGCGCCGGGCCTGCTGGGAATGGCGCTGAACATCCTGCCTGACCGCGCCTCCGCCGCAGAAGTTGTCGAGGAGACCTTCGTCCGCCTGTGGAATGTGGCGCGACGCTTTCCCCGCGACGGGGCAAGCGTGGCAGCTTGGCTGGCCCTCACGGCGCGACGGCTGGCTGTGGACATGCGACGGGCCCGCCAGAGGCTCCCCGCACTTCCCCGCACGAACGCGAACGAGATCAGTGAATACGCCTGGTTGCCTGGGCCCGAGGAGGTGGCGCGGATTGAAGAACGCCGGGAGTTGCTGAGAAAAGTTCTCAATCAGTTGCCCAAAGCCCAGCGGATGGTGCTGGAGCTGGTGGTCTTGGAGGGCTGCACGGAAGAAGAGATTGCGGCAAAGCTCGGCGAGCCGCTGGGCCGCGTGCAGTCCGGCCTGCGCGCGGGGATGCGTTTCCTCCGTCATCGCCTGCGCGCCGTCCTGGGGACATGGTCTGCCAATATCTAGAAGACTTGTTCGAGCTTTACCTGCTCGGGGCGGCCAGCCCGGATGACGCGGCGGCCGTCGAGTCACACCTGCAATCGGGGTGCGCGGGCTGCCTCGCGCAGGTGCACGAGGCCGGCCTCAGCCTCTACTTTCTCTGCCTGCCGGCGAAACCCGCGCGGCTCGATCCCAAGCTGAAGTCCCGCCTGCTCCATCATCTCAGAAAGAAGTAACCGATAGGCTCGGAAAGCTCCGCTGCGCCTCCCATCCAGCCCCCAGTCTGGATTAGCGCAGCTCGGTCTGTCCCGGCATGGCCACGGGCGGAACCGGGACCGGAGCGTCCCAGTCGAATCTCTCCGGCATCAGGTTCTCTTCGGAGTTGAGGGCTTGCTCCCAGGTCACCATCTTGCCGGTGTACGCGGACATGCGTCCCATAATCGCTGTCAGCGTGCTCTCCGTAACGTTCTTGAGCTCGTTGAGGGGCTTCCCGGCCCGGATGCTCTCAATCAGATCGGTGTGCTCCTGGACGTAGGCCTTGTTGTCCTCCCCCTTGAAGCTCCAGGGCTTCTTACCGGTAATAGCAAACTTGCGGGAGGGGATGATCTGACACGCGCCCTGTGTTCCCACGAAGGCGTCCGAAACATTGCTGTCGCAGTTCTCCATCTGGCGGCACATGCTCATCAAACGCGCGCCATTCTCGTATTCATAGTCGGTCGAGAAGTGGTCGTAGATGTGGCCATAGTCGGGGCCGGTGCGGACCTGCCGTCCTCCCAGGCTCACGCAGCGCAGCGGATGACCCTGCAAGACCCAGTTCGCTTTGTCCAGGTTGTGCACGTGCTGCTCGACGATGTGGTCGCCGGACAGCCAGGTGAAGTAATACCAGTTGCGCATCTGGTATTCCATGTCCGTCCAGCCGGTCTGGCGCGGATGCACCCAGATTGGGCCGGTGTTGAAATAGACGCGCCCCGCGAGGATGTCCCCGATTGCGCCCTGGTGGAGTCGCTTGACGGTTTCCAGGTGCGCGGCACTATGCCGGTATAACGTCCCGGCGACAATGCCGAGACCCTTGGCTTTCGCTTGTTCGTAGATTTCCAGGCAAGTCCGAATGCCGGGCCCGTCCACGGCAACAGGCTTCTCGGCAAAAATGTGCTTGCCCGCGCCCACCGCGGCCTTCAGGTGCATGGGGCGGAAGCCCGGCGGCGTGGCCAGGATGACGTAATCAACGCCGCTCCCGAGCACCTTCTCATAAGCGTCGAAGCCGACGAACCGGCGTTCCTCCGGCACCTCGACCTTGTCGGTGACATCTTTCTGGAGTTGTTCAAGGCTGGAATCGAGCCGGTCCTTGAACGCGTCACCCATCGAGACCAGCTTGACGTTAGGCGCCGCGTTTACGACGTCCTCGGCGGCGCCCGTCCCGCGGCCCCCGCAGCCGATGAGGCCCACGCGGATCAGGTCACTCCCGGCCGGGTATACGGCAGGTACAAAACCGAGCTGTGACGCGACCGCCCCGCCCATCACCGCCGCCGATTTCTTCATGAATTCCCGGCGTGTTGATTTGTTGCCCTCACTCACAGTTGCAGACTTCTCCATGAATAGTCCTCCGTCGTTCGAATGAATGCTTCCTCGATCGGATAACACACTCAAGCCGCGGCCGCCGCTGAGGGCCGCACACACTGGGCAGCCCTCGATCGGGCGAAAGCAGCGGGACTGGGGCTTACCTCAATTCCGTCTGCCCGGGCATGGCCACCGGCGGCACCGCCAGGCTCATGTTCCAATCCAGGTTGGCAGGCACCAGGCTTTCTTCGGAGTTCAGCGCCTCTTCCCACGTCACGAGCTTCCCGGTATAGGTGGACATGCGGCCCATGATGGCGGTCAGCGTGCTCTCGATGCCGTGCTGGAGTTCGTTGTACGGCTTCCCGGCGCGAATACTGGCGATCAGATCCGTGTGCTCCTGGACGTAAGGCCGGTCCTCGGCGTCGCGCCTCGTGAGCTTCCAGGGCTTCGCGCCGGTGATGGTGTACTTGTCCGCCTGGCAGAATCCCTTCGTTCCGTGCAGCGCCTCCGAGACGCTGTTCACGCAGTTGGGAATCTGGCGGCACATGCTCATCATGTGGACGCCGTTTTCATATTCGTAGTCGACCGCGAAGTGGTCGTAAATGTGGCCGTACTCCGGGCCGGTGCGCGCCTGCCGCCCGCCGAGGCCCACGCATTTCACCGGGTGGGCCTTCATGGCCCAGTTCACCACGTCGAGATTGTGGATGTGCTGCTCGACGATGTGGTCGCCGCAGAGCCACGTGAAGTAGTACCAGTTGCGCAGTTGCCATTCGAGGTCGGTCCATTTTTCCTCGCGCGGATGAACCCAGATGGGCCCCTGGTTCCAGTAGGCGCGGGCAGCGACGATGTCGCCGATAGCCCCGGCGTGAATCTGCTGGAGCGTGGCGATGTATCCCTTCTGATGGTGGCGCTGCGTCCCGATGCCGATGGCGAGTTTCTTCGTTTTGGCCTTTTCGTTGGTTTCGAAGCAAGACCTGATGCCCGGACCGTCCGTGGCCACGGGCTTCTCACAGAAGATCTGCTTCCCGGCTTCCACCGCCACCTTCAGGTGTGTGGGACGGAAGCCGGGAGGCGTGGCCAGAATGATGTAGTTTACATCGCTGCCGATCACCTTTTCGAACGCATCGAGGCCTACAAAGCGCCGGTCTTCCGGAACGTCAATCTTATCGGCCAAAGTCTTGTTGAGGTTCTCGAGGCTGGAATCGATTTTGTCCTTGAAAACGTCCGCCATGGCCACCAGCCTGACGCCCGGGGCGGCGGTCATGGCATCCTCGGCGGCCCCGGTGCCGCGCCCGCCGCAGCCGATGAGTCCCACGCGGATTTCGTCACTGCCCGCCGCATGGACGGCTGGGACTTCCCCCAGCCGAGAGGCGACAGCCCCGCCGACCATCGCCACCGTCGAGGCCTTCAGAAAATCGCGTCGCGTCGTGCGGACTTCCTTCCTATCCTCGGGTTTTTGCATGTTAATTCCCTCCATCCCTTCCGGTTTCGTCTGGGGAGCAAGAATGATGAACATACGAATCCCGGTTCATGATGACTTACTTCCCTTGAGGAGTTTCATCCTAGTTTCCACCGGGCACTACCAAAGACTTCAAATCCTTGAGATTCTCCTGTTCTTCGAGTGGCCGGACCACGCGAAAGCCCACCTGCGTGCCGTCCGTGAGCCACCAGATGCTTTGCGGCCGTTGCGGATCCTGGCGGTTCCAGGAGGGTTTCGATTCTCCGCGGGCGGCGCAACGAAGCGCGGGAGCGTTGTCATCCCAGGAGCCGCCCCGCACCACATGCGGGTAGTGCTGTGCTCCTGGAATCAAGACCGGCGCTTCGGCGGGGACGAGCGGGTCAAAGGTCTTGTAATAGCCCTTATCATAGAGGTCCAGGCACCACTCCGCAACATTTCCGTGCATGTCAAAAAGTCCCCAGGGGTTCGGCTTCTTGAGGGCCACGGCATGGGGCTCGTCTTCAGAATTCATGCGAAACCACGCATACTGCGTAATCGTGACCGGAACCGCTCCGAAGCTATAGGGGGTTTTTGTGCCGGCGCGGCAAGCGTATTCCCACTCCGCCTCGGTGGGAAGCCGGTAAGTCTTGCCCGTCCGGGCGGAGAGCCAGCGGCAGAATTCCATGGCGGCGTGGTGAGAAATGCTGATAATTGGATGCCCTTTGCGCCCATACCCGAACGTGGGGTCCGCATAGGGGGGCGTGGGCCGCGTGATGGCATCCGCGCCGCTGCTCTCGGCCGCAGGGCCCGCTGCTTTTGCCAAGCCCTTGTTGAAGGCAAAGTGGTCGAAAGCCTCCCAGGTCATCTCGGTTTTTTCCATCCAGAAGGGGCGAATCTTGACCTTATGTTGTGGCCCTTCATCCGGGAGACGGCCACGCTCGGTCGCGGGGCTCCCCATCGTGAACGTTCCGCCGGGAATCGGCACCATGTCGAACTTTACGCTCGTACCGGGCAGGGCATCAGAGTAAGGCTTCATTTCCGCCACCGGTGTGGCGGAGGATACCTGGGCTGGCCGCGAAGGTTTGCCGGACAGATGCCACAAGGTTAGCAAAGTGCAGAACAGGAAACCCACTCCTGGGTAGAAGGCTCTTCTCAACGTGGTACTCCGTTAGAGGCCGAGGAACTCTCGGGATGATTTTGTTAGGATGCAGGATTGCACTCGTGTTTGCCATGGGAAAGCAATGAAATCGGCGTGGCACCGTCTTGCGTGGCTTCACTTCGGGTTAGCCGTGGCCAGTGCGTTCGCGGGTGAACCGGCGCTCCAGCGTTATGAGTTCACCGAGCTGCACATGGGGACGCGATTCAAGATTGTTCTCTACGCTCCCAACGCAGCCGCCGCCTCACGTGCGGTCACTGCGGCCTTCGCCCGAATCGCGCGGCTGGATGATACCATGAGTGACTACAACCCGGGCAGCGAATTAATGTCCCTCTCCCGGCAGGCCGGTGGTCCACCCCGGCGCGTCAGCGAAGACCTTTTCCGCGCCCTCGAAAAGTCCCAGAAGCTGGCGCTGCGCACGAACGGAGCTTTCGATATCACTGCGGGTCCCGTCATTCGTCTCTGGCGCAGAGCCCGCCGCCGGAGCGAATTGCCCGACTCGAAAGAGCTCGCTCGCTCGCGCCGGCTCGTGGGTTACCGAGATCTCCGCCTTGATGCAGCGAAACGCACCGCGCAACTCCTCAAGCCTGGGATGCAACTCGACTTGGGAGGCATCGCCAAAGGCTTCGCCGCGGATGAAGCTTTGGCGGTGCTGAGACAACAAGGAATCAGTCGCGCACTCGTGGCCGGAGGAGGCGACATCGCTGTGGGCGCGCCGCCTCCGGGAAAAGAAGGTTGGCGGATTGGCATCGCCCCACTCGAATCTCCTGAGGCTCCGCCCACGCATTTCTTGATGCTCCGTGACGTGGGAGTCTCTACTTCCGGCGACGCGGAGCAGAATGTTGAAATCGGCGGCAAGCGATATTCCCACATCATCGATCCTCGCACCGGTGAAGCGCTGATTGGCCGCCGCAGCGTGACCGTGGTCGCGCCGAGCGCCACAGCTTCCGACAGCTTGGCGACGGCCATCAGCGTACTGGGGCCCCAGCGCGGCCTGCAGCTCGCCAAGAGCCTTCCGGGGGTCGGCCTGTATTTTGTGCAATCCTCCCAGCGAGGGACCCGCACGATGGAGTGGAACCTGCACCCTGCAATTGCTAAGGACACGGCACGGAGTCCCGGCAGAACGGCCGCCTCCGCTGCCTCCCCGCGCTAGCCTGCCCGATACAATACAGATTCGGCCTTCCTTCCTGACGAAACACTCGGCGAGCCGTAAAGAATTTCTCCGCTTCCTGCCGCCAACCCTTTCTTGACTTCATCGAATGGATGTGGAATAAGCCCTGCGGCGTTCAGGGCAAGCAGATTTTGTGAAGCGCGGAGTTACGGCGGACACTCTGCGGGAGACGGACCCTGGAAAGCTCTGGAGTACCGTTGGCGGAATCGAGCGCAAAACCCGGACTGCGGCGCGAACTGGGCCTGGTGCAGGCGACGGCACTCGCCATCACCGACATGGTGGGGATCGGGCCCTACATCACGATCCCACTTTTCCTGGCTACGATGGGCGGACCGCAGGCGATGCTGGGCTGGCTGGTCGGTGCGCTGCTCGCCTTCTGTGATGGACTGGTGTGGGCGGAACTGGGCGCCGCGCTCCCCAAGGCCGGAGGGAGTTACAGCTATTTGCGCGAGGCTTACGGGCCCAACCGCGTGGGGCGATGGCTGTCGTTTCTCATGGTTTGGCAGATCATGTTCTCCGCGCCACTCTCTGTGGCCAGCGGCAGCATCGGATTTGCTGACTACCTCCACTACCTTTTGCCGCAGCTCTCGTTCTGGGGCGTGCGCGCCGTGGCGGCGGCCTTTCCTCTCTTTCTGGTGGCGCTGCTCTACCGCCGCATCGGCGCGATCGGAAACCTCTCCGTCGTGCTCGTGGTGGGAGTTCTGTTGGGTTGTCTCTGGATCATCGTCTCGGGTCTGCCCCACCTCAGTGCCGCCCGTCTGCTCGATTTCCCTGCCAACGCTTTCCAGCTCCATTGGGTGTTCTGGGTGGGCTTGGGCCACGCCACGCTCTACGCGCTCTACGACTTTTTCGGCTACTACAACGTCTGCTATCTGGGCGAAGAGATTCGCGACCCGGGGCGGGTGATCCCGCGGGCCATTCTGTTTTCCATTCTCACCGTGGCGACCCTGTACATTCTGATGACCGCTTCCTTCCTGAGCGTGATCCCGTGGCGCCAGGCGATTGGAAGCAAGTTCATCGCCTCCGTCTATATTGAGATGCTGCAAGGGTCCGTGGCCGGGAGAGTGATGACGGCGCTGCTGTTGTGGATCGCCTTTTCTTCGGTCTTTTCTTTGCTGCTGGGTTATTCCCGCATTCCTTACGCGGCGGCAGTGGATGGCAACTTCTTCCGGGTGTTTGCGCGCCTTCATCCGAAAGGCGATTTCCCTCACATTTCCCTCATCGTCTTGGGTTTGATCGCCTCGGTTTTCACCCTTCGACACCTCAGTGAGGTGATCGGGAGCTTGATTGCCACGCGGGTGCTCATTCAGTACCTCCCCCAGACGATTGGATTCTTCTTGTTGCGCCTTCGCGCGCCGGATCTCGCGCGTCCCTTCCGCATGTGGCTTTATCCCCTCCCCGGAATCATTTCCGTTTTGGGTTGGATTTATGTTCTGGGAACCGCTGCTCCGCGATCCCTGATTTTTGCTTTCGCTGTGTTCACGGTCGGCAGTGTGATCTTCTTCGTTCGGTCGAAAATGCGCGGCGAGTGGCCGTTCGTGCGAAGAACCCAGGAGCCATAATGGTGATCACTGAAAAGCGCGGGTTGAAGGCTCAAGGCTGAAGGCTGAAGGCTGAAGGCTGAAGGCTGAAGGCTGAAGGCTTCTTCTCCTACTCGGCTTGGCCGGGCGTAAGGAGGAACATTCCCTCGTTGTGAACGATCAGGATGTCGTCGCCCTGCAGCGTGGGGGAGTAGCTGCCGCGGTCACCGGGGATGGAGCTTTCCAGCAATTGGCGCGCTTCCTGATACCGCTTGTGTTTGGGCTCGAGCCCGGCGCGCAGCATCCATTGGTTGAACGAGCGTTGCCGGCGTTTCATTGTCTGCCTTAGGATTTCAAGTCCGCAATCCTCAAACATCTGGAGAAAAGTGGTCAGCCGCAAGGACGAGGTGTGAGAAGGGTCGCGCAAGCTCTCGATCTTATTGTGCAATTCGAACTTTGCATCGCTTTCCGGCCCGAGCGTATCGATGACGAGCAGGCGCCCGTCCGGCTTGGCCACTCGGATCATTTCCTTGAGGGCTGACTCGGGCTTGGGCATGTGGTGAAACGACATCTGGCAGCTCACGAGGTCGAAGGCGCCGTCGGGGTAGGGCAACTGTTCGGCGTCGCCGCAATCGAAGGCGATGCTGGCGATCTGCCGTTCGAGCTGGAAGACGCGCGCCCGGCGGATCATCTCCACGGTCAGATCGATCCCCCGCGCGAAATGCACCCGCGGCGCAAGCGCCAGCACGAAGGCTCCGGGGCCGCAGGCCACGTCGAGCGCCAGGTCCGTGGGCTGGGGTTTGGCAAATTCCACTTTTTCCGCCAGCACTTCCGGAGTGTCGCGGACGGCAAATTTCGCAAAGGCGTCCACGGTTTTGGTAAATTGTTTCTGGACTGTTTCCCGGTGTTTCTTGGACATGCTCGCAACCCTCGCAGCAGGCGGCTACAGTTTGCCTTACGAATGGTATAGAATGCGCACGCTTTTTGAAAAGGGATTTTGTGTGAAGAGCAGCCCCTGATGGTGCCTCAAGGCTCTGTTGAATTACCAGGGTTTCAATCCCCGATGAAGTTCGAAGAGCCGAGGTGCGCGCTCATTCCCAGCGGCGAGTATCTCATGGGCTGCGACGCCGGGCGCGATGAGGAAAAGCCCGTCCACCGCGTGTATGTGGACGCTTTTGAGATGGCAGTTTACCAGGTGCGAAACCGCGACTTCGCGCTCTTCCTCGAAGCGGTGAAATACTGCGATTGGCTGACCGAGAGGGCGGGCCGATCCTATCGCCTGCCCACCGAAGCGGAGTGGGAACGCGCGTCCCGGGGTGGCCGCGAAGGCAGTCTGTACCCCTGGGGTGATGAGCCGCCGCAGGACCGGCCGGAGTATTTGCGACGCTGGGGCGGGGAAGTGCGAGGACCGCTGCCGGTGGGCCAAGGCGGGTCGAACGCCTTCGGGATATACGATCTCTGCGAGAACGTCCACGAGTGGTGTGCAGACTGGTTCCAGGCGGACTATTACTCGGTCTCGCCGGAGCGCAACCCGCCGGGCCCGCCGGCGGGCGAGCGCCGAGCTTCGCGCGGCGGCGCGTGGCGGCACCATGTCAAGGTGAGCCGCTGCGCGGCGCGTTCCAGCATTCCGCCGCATTTTCAGTATGCCGACTATGGATTTCGCGTTGCCCGCTGTGTGGGTTAATTTCAATTCCACTCCAGGAACCTCCTATGCCTGAACTTCGCTACAACGTGATTACTCGCGAGTGGGTGGTGATCGCCACCGAGCGCGCCCAGCGCCCTGACCAATTCGTCCGGAAGGAGAAGAGGAAGGCATTGCCGGAGTACGACCCGAAATGCCCGTTCTGTCCCGGCAACGAGGCGATGACGCCCCCGGAGACCTATGTGGTTCCGGACACGAAGAGCTGGCGTGTGCGCGTCACGCCCAACAAGTTCGCCGCGCTCAGTTACGAAGGCGAGCGGAAGCGCACCGTGCAGGGGATTCGTCGCACGGTCACGGGCGTCGGCATCCACGAAGTGCTGGTCGAGACCCCGGCGCACAACAAGACGACCGCGCTGCTGAGCGATCACGAGGTCGAACTGATCATTCAGACCTATCTCCACCGCTTCAAGTTTGCCTCCTCCGACCCGCGCATCGAGCAGGTGACGATCTTCAAGAATCATGGGGAAGCGGCGGGAACTTCACTCGAGCATCCGCACTCGCAGATGATCGCCATTCCCGTCATCACGTCTCAACTGCGCGACCGGCTAACCCATGCGCTGGAGCATTTCGATGAGTTCGGGGAATGCATTTTCTGCCGAGTCCTCTCCCAAGAACAGAAGGAGGGCACGCGGCTGGTTTTGGAAACCGAGCACTTCGTCGCATTCGTGCAATTCGCCACGCTGACGCCCTTCTCGATGCTCATCATGCCGCGACGCCACATGGCTTGTTTTGTGGAGATGCGCGACGCCGAAGCGGCGGATCTGGCCCGCATCCTGCGCCGCTCGCTTGCCAAATTCTATTTCGGGCTGGGCGACCCGGACTTCAATTATGCCGTTCGCACGGCTCCCACCGAGTACAGCGGCGTGAAGTACTATCACTGGTACGTGAGCATTATTCCTCGCCTGACGAGGATGGCCGGCTTCGAGCTCGGCTCGGGTATGTTCATCAACGTCTCACTTCCGGAGGAGAACGCCAGTTTCCTGCGCGGCATCAAAGTGGACTAGTGCCGTTCCAACTTGTTGGGCCAATCCTCGGTAGTCAGCAGCATTCGGAGGAGGTTGGTCCACGGACCGGAATGCAGAGTCCCCAATCGCCGGGACGGCACTCGCGGTATAATGGCGGCCGATTCCTTGCGGACTCTCCTTGTTCCCTCGCGAAGGGAGGACGGTGAAATGAAACGACGGGATTTCTTGGGGCGCTTTGTCGGAGGCATGGCCGCGGCCGGACTGGCCGGCCACGTGTCCGGGCTCCGGGCCAGCGGCCAGGGGCATGCCTCGCGGGCTGGCTGGGATGGGAAACTCCATGAGATCGCCATTTCGACCTGGAGTCTTCATAACTACTTCCAAATCACCCGCGACGAGGATTTCAAGCTGCCGGGAGACATGCTCGATCTGCTGGATTTCCCGGAGATGATCGTCGACCGTTACAAAGTCCATCACCTGGAAATCTGCGCGCCGCACTTCGCATCAACGGAGGCGGGCTATTTGCAGGACCTCAAAGCGCGGCTCCAGAAGGCGCATACGCATGTGGTGAATATGCCAGTTGATATTGAGGAGCTTTGGACCGAAGGCGGCCTCTCGGATGCGAACCCCCAGGTCCGCGACAAGGCCGTCGCAGCCTGCAAGAAGTGGATTGACATCGGCGGCGAGATCGGCACGCGCTCGGTCCGCTGCGACCCGGGGAAGATGAATCCGCAGAAGCTCGAGCCGACGGTCGCTGCCTACAAAGAACTCGCCGCCTATGGCAATTCGCGCGGCGTCTATGTCATTATTGAAAACCATGGCGGAGTGGGCTCCGAGCATCCCGAAGAGCTCGTGAAGCTTTTCAAGGACGTGGACAGCGATTTCTTCGGCGCTCTCCCGGATTTCGGCAACTTCCCGGATGAGCAAACTCGTGAGCGGGGACTGGAGCTGCTCTTTCCTTTTGCCAGCGTCGTCTGTCACGCCAAGGGCCTGGAGATCGACTCGCAGGGCAAAGAGACGAAGTTCGACTTCCCTCGCTGCATCGCGACCTCCAAGAAGATGGGATTCAAGGGCATCTATTCGATCGAATACGAAGGCCCCGGCGATCCCTATGCGGGCGTCCAGAAAGTCCTGAACGAGCTGGTCGAGTATTTGTAACGGGATGCCTGCCGTCGCGGCCTGTGGGCTCGAAGATCTGGTGAAGCACATCTAGCGGGCGTCCCGGCGGCGGTGGCCGGGCGCGCGATCAGTGTGTCATCCGCTTCAGGGCAAGCAAACGAACGGGGAATTCATGCCACAGATCAAGCGTTCACCCAAGGTGTATGACGTGTGCGTCATCGGCTCGGGTGCCGCAGGCGGCGCTGCCGCCAAGGTGCTGACTGAAGGCGGGCTGGAGGTGGCCTTGCTCGAAGCGGGCCCTCCACTCCATCCTGACACGGATTACAAGGAGCACGTGTGGCCCTACCAGCTCGCGCATCGCGGCGCGGGAATCGGCGGAGCGGGATACGAGGACTTCGGCCGGACGGAATTGATGGCGCCGAACGGCTCCTGGACCATCGACGGCGAGCCGTACACCTCGGCGCCGGGGTCGAACTTTCGCTGGTTCCGCTCGCGCATCGTGGGGGGGCGCACGAACCACTGGGGTCGCATCGCGCTGCGCTTTGCGGAAGTCGATTTTCGGGCGCGCTCGACGGACGGCCTGGGCGATGACTGGCCCATCACCTATCAGGACCTCGCGCCTTACTACGACAAGGTGGAAGCTTACATCGGCGTCTTCGGAAGCAAGGAGAACATCCCCAGCGCGCCGGATGGTGTCTTTCTGCCGCCGCCCAAACCCCGCTGCACCGAAGTGCTGGTGAAGAAGGCCTGCGACAAGCTCGGCGTCTTGTGCGTGCCTTCGCGCCTGGCGATTATCACCCAGTCGGTGAACGGTCGCCCGCCCTGCCACTATTGCGACCAGTGCGGCCGGGGGTGCAAGTCGGCTTCGAATTTCAGCTCGAGTCAGGTTTTGATTCCTCCCGCCCTGGCCACCGGCCGACTGACGCTCATCACCAACGCCATGGCCCGGGAAATCCTGGTGGGGGCCGATGGTAAGGCGAACGCGGTTTCGTACGTGGACAAGACGACGCGCACCGAGCAGCAAGTCCGCGCACGGGCGTTCGTGGTTGCCGCGAGCACCTGCGAGTCCACGCGGCTGCTGCTCAATTCCCGCTCTTCGCTGTTTCCTCAAGGGATTGCCAATTCCTCGGGTGTGGTGGGGCGCCACCTGATGGATTCGGTGGGTTCGGACGGCGCCGGCTATTTCCCGCAACTCGAAAAGATGCCACCCCACAACCACGACGGCGTGGGCGGGATGCACCTGTATATGCCGTGGTGGAAGTTCGGCCGCAAGAACGATTTTCTGCGCGGTTACCACATCGAGTTCGGCGGCGGGCGGAGCATGCCGGGCGTGGGGCAGTTTCACGGCGTATGCCGTCATTACGAAGGATACGGCGCGGGCCTCAAGCAGAAGTGCAAGCAGCTTTATGGAGCGTTCATCGGGTTTGCAGGCCGCGGGGAAATGATTCCCAACGAGCGGACTTACTGTGAAATCGATCCCGACGTCACCGACCAGTGGGGCATTCCGGTGCTGCGCTTCCATTTCGACTGGAGCGACAACGAAATCAAGATGGCGAAGGGTATGCAGGAGACGTTCCGCGCCATCGTGGAGGCCGCCGGCGGGACTTATCTGACCAGGACCGAATCAACGGGGAAGCGGCCGTTCGGGATTTCCGAGGGCGGCGAGATCATCCACGAAGTCGGGACCGTGCGCATGGGCAAGAATCCCCGCACCTCGGCGCTCAACGAATTCTGCCAGGCCCACGACGTGAAGAATCTGTTTGTGACCGATGGCGCGTGCCTGGTCACGAACCCGGACAAGAACCCGACGCTGACCATCCTGGCGCTTTCCTGGCGCGCCTCGGAATACTTGCTCGATCAGGCGAAGAAAGGAAATCTGTGAAGGATGAAGGTTGAAGGATGAAATCGCAACTCTTCCTGGTGGATGGCCGGACCTGAATTCCGGAATGGGGCGAAGGATATGGACCAAGGAATTTCCCGTCGTGACCTTCTGAAGACTCTGGCCGTGGCGATTCCCACGGGCTCAGCCCTGAGCCTGATTCCCCTGCAGGCTGCTGAGCACGCGCACAGGGTCGTCAAGGAGGAGAAGGCGAAGGCGCCGGG
>JAIQGB010000462.1 GCA_020072905.1 Terriglobia bacterium
CGGCCCGCGCGGGGCGCCCGCTTCAAGGCTTGGCGTCCGCCTTGGGCCAACTGCCGCGCCCAGCGGTTCACCGACTGGCGATGCACCCCGACCCGGCGCGCCACTTCCGCCTCGTACACGCCTTGCTGCAGGAGCCGCGCGGCCTGCAGCCGACGCCGCTCTAACTTCACTCGATCAAGTTTCACTCTGGCTGGATGCCCCCTGGCACCGAGTATACACGAAATGCTTGCTAATGTCACTGTACTATGGAATCATATTTAGTTCAATATTGATATCAAATGGTGGCTAAGGCCTGCGGGAGAGACTGCATGAATCCCCGCATAAACACAGGCGATATGTGAGATGACTTACTACCACTGATGACCGCTGCGACGGCGTTTCCAGAACTCATAGTCCGTTGGTCGCAGGTTCGAGTCCTGCTGGGCCCACCAGCAACTTCCCAGTTCACACCATTGAGGGATGACCCCACGCTCCATCCTCTCCGGGGGGATCAGCGGGTAATCGCCTCGCGAGCCCTCGCCTGTTACAATGCTCTCCCGTAGAGAGGGGGCTTATGGCGGTCTCGAAGCGTTTCGCGTCTCGTGCCGCGCGCGCGATCAATCGCGACAGCTTTATTCACGAGTGGGCTGAACCCGGGCTCGTCCTCTTCAATGGGCCTTCCGATCCGAAGCCGCAAGTCCGCGTCCAGGACGGTCGCATCGTCGAACTGGACGGCAAACCCGAGGCGGAATTCGACATGCTTGACCGCTTCATCGCCCGCTACGCCATCGACGTTTCCATCGCTCCCCAGGCGATGGCGCTCGACCCGCTGGCCATTTCGCGGATGCTGGTGGACCTCCAAACGCCGCGGCGGGAGGTGGTGCGAATCCTCAGCGGTCTCACGCCCGCGCGGCTCGTGGAGGTGGTGAATCTCCTCAACGTCGTCGAAATGATGATGGCGATGCAGAAGATGCGGGCGCGGCGGACGCCTTCGAACCAGGCCCACGTCACAAACCGCAAAGAAAATCCCGCCTTGCTCGCCGCCGACGCCGCGGAGGCTGTGGAGCGAGGGTTCTCGGAACTCGAGACCACGGTGGGCGTGGCACGCTACGCTCCCATCAACGCCTTGGCGGTGCTGATCGGCTCCCAGACGGGGCGCGGCACCGCGCTGACCCAATGCGCCGTGGAAGAGGCGCTGGGGTTGAAGCTGGCGCTGGCGGGACTCACGACCTACGCCGAGACACTCTCCGTTTACGGCACTGAGCAGGCATTTCGCGACGGCGACGATACGCCCTGGTCCAAGGCTTTCCTCGCCTCGGCGTACGCTTCGCGCGGCATTAAAGTGCGCTTCACCTCCGGCAGCGGCTCGGAAGCGCTGATGGGCCACTCGGAAGGCAAGTCGATGATCTACCTCGAGACCCGCTGCCTGATGGCCATCAAAGGCGCCGGCTCGCAGGGAGTGCAGAACGGCTCAATCAGTTGCATCGCTCTGCCGGAGGCTCTGCCGGGCGGGGTGCGCGGCGTCCTGGCGGAGAATCTGATCGCGGCGCTGCTGGATCTGGAAGTAGCCTCGGGCAACGATGCAATGGCTTCGCACTCCGAGATTCGCAAGGCCGCCAAGCTGATGCTCCAGTTTCTCCCCGGCACGGACTTCATCTTTTCCGGCTACAGCTCCATGCCGAGAGAGGACAACCTCTTTGGTGGCGGCAATTTCGACGCGGAGGACTTGGACGACTACAACGTCCTGCAGCGCGACATGCAAGTGGATGGCGGCGTGCGCCCGGTGAGAGAGGCGGAGACCCTCCAAGTGAGGAGGCAGGCGGCTCTGGCGACCCAGGCGGTATTTCGCGAACTGGGATTGCCACCCATCACCGATCAGGAAATCGAGAGTGCCGTTATAGCGCGGAGCAGCACTGACATGCCGGACCGCGACGTCGTCGCGGACCTCCAGGCGGCTGAGGAGTTTCTGCAGAGAGGCCGAAGCGCCACCGATGTAATTAAGGCACTCGCGCAAAACGGATTCGGTGACATTGCCGAGAAGATTCTGCAGATTCAGAAGCTGCGCATTTCCGGCGATTACCTGCAAACGTCGGCAATCGTCTTGCCCGGAGGCCGCGTTTCGAGCGCCATCAACGATCCCAACGACTATAGCGGACCCGGCACCGGCTACCGGCTCAGCCCCGAGCGCGCGAGCGAAATCAACGACATCCCGCAGGCACTGGATCCCCAACGCATCGGAGTCCGGAAGGCGGACACAACACCGCCGCTCCTCGAAGAGGTAGGAGAGGCCCAGCGGAGCGGCGATCCCAATGAAGTCGTGATTGCGGTCGGGCCGGCATTCGGTACGGTGCTGGACGCGACGTTGATGGGACTCCCCCATCAAGACGTGCTCGCCGCGCTCATCGCGGGCGTCGAGGGTGAGAAGATGAAGGCTCGCCTCGTGAAGGTCCACTCGACGTCAGATTGCGGCGCGATCGGCTATGCGGGAGCGCAACTGAGCGGGTCCGGAATCAGTATCGGGATTCAGTCCAAAGGAACGACGGTGATTCAGCGCCGCGGCCTGAATCCCTTGAACAACCTGGAGCTCTTCCCCCAGGCGCCCAACCTGACGCTCGATTCCTATCGGGTGATTGGACGCAATGCGGCGAAATACGCCAAGGGGGAGCCAGTGCTGCCGGTCCCCGTGCAGATTGATAACATGGCCCGGCTGAAATACATCGTGAGAACCACCATTTTGCACTTGCGCGAGACCGAACAAGTCGACGCGGAAAAGCCGCCTCACGAGGTTCGCATGCGAACTCGCGCCAAGGCGCGCAGCAGCCAGTAAGGAGTCAGAGTCTATGCCGACTCCAGAAAAGGATCCTCAAGCCCCGG
>JAIQGB010000463.1 GCA_020072905.1 Terriglobia bacterium
GTTCGAGCAATCCGAGTGGGACGCCCTCGGCACGGATGGGTCTCACCTTCCCGTGGCGCACAAGAAGTGGCAGCGGCATGCCGGCGTTCGCCAAGCGCAGGGTGCGCGTCTTGGGTTCCCAGATCGAATACGCGAGGGTGACGAAGTGGCCCTCGATTTTCCGCTCGAGCAGCATCACGTTGAGTTGACGCAGCATGTCCGGCGGTGCGGGCTTGAGCGGCGCGAGGCTGCGCAGAATGCCGATGGTCATGGCGCCGTACAGCGCCGCGGGCGCGCCCTTCCCGCTGACGTCGCCCACAGCCAGCACGTGGCGGTCTTTTCCGTAGCTCAGGAAATCGTAGAGGTCGCCCCCCAGTTCCCGCGCCGGCTGGAAGCGCGCGCAGACCTCCAGCCCGGGGATCACCGGGCAGAGGGCGGGCATGAGGTGGAGCTGGATTTCACGCGCGCGTTCCAGGTCCCGTTCCATCCGCGATTCGCTGCGCGCCACGCGCTCGTAGAGCCGCGCGTTCTCAATGGCAATGGCGATCTGCGGGGCGAGCGTGGAGAAGATCCGCACGTGCTCGTCGGTGAAGTAGGCGGGGTGCGAGCTCTCGAGGTCAAGCACCCCGATCACCCGGTCGCGATAGATCAGCGGCACCGCCATTTCCGACCGCGTCTCGGGGTTGACGAGAATGTAGCGCGGGTCGGCGCTGACGTCGGACACAACGATCGTCTGCCGGAGGTCTGCCGCCCCGCCGACGATCCCCTGCCCGAACGTCACCGTGCACTTGTCGGGAAGCCGCTCGTCCTGGCGGAGCGACATCACGGCATTGAACGTCTGAGACTGCTCGTCGGCCAGCATGATGCTGAAGCGGTGGTAGTCAATCAGGCGCTTGGTCAGTGTGCCGATCCGGCGCAGCAGGTCGTTTAGCGCCAGGACGGAGCTCAACTCCCGGCTGATCTCATTCAGCAAATGCAGCGTCTTCGCCTGGCGCACACTGCGGTTGTAAAGCCGCGCGTTCTCAATGGCCATGGCGATGCGGCCGACGAGCAGCTCCAGGATGTTCTGATGTTGCTCGGTGAAGAAATCCGGCCAGGGAGCTTCGAGATCCACCACGCCGATCAGGCGGTTTTTGGTGATCAGCGGCACGGCCAACTCCGACCGCACGGAGGGCAGCGACTGGATATAGGCGGGCTCCCGGCGGACGTCGGAGATCCGCACGGAACGGCGCGTTTCCGCCGCGCGGCCGACGATCCCTTCACCGACCTTGATGCGCAGGCTCTTCATGACATCGTCCGGGTGCCCGAGACTAAAACGCGCACGCAGTTCCTGGGTCTTCTCGTTGAGGAGGAAGATGGCAAAAACTTCGTAATCGATGGTGCGCTTCACAAGTTCCGCGATGCGCACCATGAGCTCATCGAGGTCGAGCGTGGAATTGATCCGCTCGCTCACTTCGAGCAGCAGCGTCAGGAGCTCGGTAAGCTCCAGTGGCCGCGGGGCAGGTTTGACGACTTCCGCCATATTTCAGACCGTCAGGCGAGCGGCTTCCTCGGGGATTGCCAGGGTTGTGCGGTAGCCAAGTGGATCGACACAGCCGCCTAGCGCGCTCGCGCGAGAAAACTACGCACGAACGGCGGGGCCGCGCCCGACCAAATCCCTGCTCCTGAAAAGCTCTTCATTGTAACATATCCCTCGGAGGCACCGCTGGGAGCTCCCGGCGGGCCGCGTGAACACGCGCGCAGATCTTCCATGGATCGCAGGCATTTCGAGAAGCTCGTCGAGGAGACCCTGGACCGTTTGCCGGAATACTTCCGCGCCAGGCTCACCAACATCGCCATCCTCGTTGAGGATCGCCCGCCGCACGCGGAGAAAAGGGGTGGCCTGCTGCTGGGGCTTTTCCACGGCATCCCGCTGACCGAGAAGAGCACCTTCCAGATGGCGCTCCCCGACCGAATCATCATTTATCGGAAAAACGTTGAAGCCATCTGCTCGACGGACAAAGAAATCCGGCAGGAGATCCGCGCCACGCTGCTCCACGAGTTGGGCCACTATTTCGGCCTGAGCGAAGACGAGTTGCGTGATATTTGATCTAAGGAAGGTATCGAGACGATTCAGCACTTTGCCGCCAACGTCGCAAACCTGGTCAAGAAGCTGTATGGTCAGGAGAATGCTATGGCACCGAACGTCCAGGTATGAGTCGCACATAAGATGCTAATCCTCGCGTTCGATACGACGAGCGAAGCGGGCGGCGCGGCGATCTTCCAGGGCGAAGAGTGCCTCGCGAGCGTCGCCAACGACGGGCCGGCAAACGCCTATTCGATCACGTTGTTCCAAATGGTCGATCGCCTTGTGTCGGAGGCCCGAGCCAAGGCGCCTGCACAATTTGAGTCGCTGGCGGATATCGAACTCTTCGCCGTGACCAACGGCCCAGGCTCGTTCACCGGCATCCGCGTGGGTCTGGCGGCGGCACAGGGTTGGGCAAAGGCCTTCGGGCGTCCCGTGCGGGGGGTCTCGGTCCTGGAAGCAATGGTCGAAGAAGCTCAACCCGAGACGGAGCTGGCGATTCCAATTCTTAACGCCCGTCGGGGAGAGTTTTTCCTTCAGACTTTCCGCCGAGTGGCGGAGGGAAACGTGAGGCGCTTCTCCCCTGCGGGCGTCGGCGTGGTCCTGAAACCGGAGGGCGTCAGTCGTCTCATCGCCGAGCGCTCGAGCCAGTGGGGACCCACGACCTGCCTGGTTCGGGAGCATGACGGCGCCGCAATCAGCTTGCGGGCAAGCCTTCCCGCGGAGGTCGAGTGGCGCAGTGTTCCGGGGACTCTGCTGCGCGCGGTGGCCCGTCTTGCGCTGAGTGCGGCGAGCCGAGGAGAACTT
>JAIQGB010000065.1 GCA_020072905.1 Terriglobia bacterium
TAGCGTGAGACGCCGGTAATCGTGCCGCCCGTCCCCACTCCCGCCACCAGCACATCAATGGCGCCTTGGGTGTCGTTCCAAATCTCCGGACCCGTGGTCGCCTCGTGGATCGCCGGATTGGCCGGGTTTTCGAATTGCTGCGGCAGGAAGTAGCGGTTTGGGTCGGAGTCTTGAATCTCCGTAGCCTTCTTGATGGCGCCCGGCATACCCTCCGCACCGGGAGTGAGGACCAGCTTGGCGCCAAACGCCGCCAGGACTTTGCGGCGCTCGATCGACATCGTCTCCGGCATGGTCAGCGTCAGCTTGTAGCCGCGCGCGGCCGCGACGAAAGCCAACGCGATGCCGGTGTTGCCGCTCGTGGGCTCGACGATCTCCACGCCGGGCTTGAGCACGCCGCGCCGCTCGGCGTCCCAAACCATCGCCGCGCCGATGCGGCACTTCACCGAATACGCGGGGTTACGACCCTCAATCTTGGCCAAGACGGTGGCGCGCAGCCCGGCCGCCAAGCGGTTCAGGCGCACGAGCGGGGTGTTGCCGATACTGAACGAATTGTCATCGTAGATGCCGGGCATTGACCCACCTCCTCAGAAGCCACCCGCGATCGTTGGGACGATGGCGAGAACATCGTCCTTGTGGAGCGGTGTAGCATCCTTCTCGAGAAACCGGACGTCCTCCTCGTTCAAATAGACGTTCACGAAGGGGCGCAACTTCCCGGCCTCCGTGAACAGCCGGGCACGCAGGCCCTCGTAGCGGGCGGCGAGCTGGGAAAGCGCCTCTCCGACGGTGCTCGCCTCCAGGTCAACGGTCTCCTCGGAATTCGTGAACTGCTGAAGCGGCGAAGGGATTATGACTTTGACGGCCATCGTTCCTCCTCAAATGATCTGTTCTCTGCCGCCGGGTTTGTTCGTGTAGATGCTCACCGGACCCGGCGGTCGCCGGCTTTGACACCGAAGTGATTGAACTTGTCCTGGGGATGACCCTGATGTGCGCCTTGGAACTTCCCGCCCCGCGCCGCGAGACGAAGAGTCCAGGCTAGCTACAGATGCAGCGCATAACGGAGGAGCCGCCGAAAGAGCGGGCGAGGCGCGGTGTGCCACTGGGGTGGACGAAACCAGGATTGGGTCGGAGAGTGCCGGTGATTGTTGCGAGGCTTCGCATCCTGATCTGCTGGCAGCTTCGAGCTCGGGCGTGAAACAAAATAAACCCCACCCTCATGGGCGAATTCGCCCACCTTCAGGGATTCAACGGGTTTATTGGCAATCCTCGGACCAAATGCCCCTCAAATGCCGCCGCATTGCCCAAACGCAAGGCCTCCTGCAGATACTTTTGCTGAGCTCGGTCAAAATGGCTGAAAAAGGTGGCGCGCGCCGGCGGATGCTCTGCCGACGGACGCGTCATCTGCAGGAGGGTGATTTCGCGGCTCAGTACTTCGGGACGCTCGGGTCGACCTCATCCGACCAAGCCAGAATTCCGCCCTTCAGATTATGAATCTTGCGGAACCCAGACTTCATGAGGAACTCGACTGCCTGCGCGCTGCGCATGCCGGAGCGGCAGTGCACGACGATATCGTCGGCCGAGTTCAGCTCGTGCATGCGCCGCGGAACTTCGCCGAGCGGAATCAGCTTCGAGCCCGGGATGCGGCAAATCTGGAATTCGTGTGGCTCGCGGACGTCGATCAGGACGAAAGGTCTCTGCTCGTCCTCCATTTTCTTCACTTCAAGCGGCGTGATCTCCGGCACCTTGGACGGCGTCACGTGTTCTTCCCCGCGGATTCCGCAGAATTCCTCGTAGTCGATGAGTTCAGTGATGGTGGGATCGGCCCCGCAGATCGAGCACTCGGGGTTCTTGCGCAGCTTCAGCTCGCGGAACTTCAGGTTCAACGCGTCAAACAGCAACAGCCGCCCGACAAGCGTCTGGCCTTTACCCAGGACCAGCTTGATGGTCTGCAGCGCCTGAATGCAGCCGATAATGCCGGGCAGCACTCCCAGCACTCCGCCTTCCGCACAACTTGGCACCAGACCCGGCGGAGGCGGCTCGGGATAGAGGCAGCGATAGCACGGACCTTCCTTCGCGTAAAAAACCGAGGCCTGCCCTTCAAAGCGGAAGATGCTGCCGTAGACGTTCGGCTTGCCCAGTAGCACGCAGGCATCGTTCACCAGGTACCGCGTCGGGAAGTTGTCCGTCCCGTCGGCGACGATATCGTACTCGCGGATGATATCGAGCGCGTTCTCGGAGGTCAGGCGCGTTTCGTAGGTGGCCACCTCGACGTTGGGGTTGATCTCCTGGATCGTCTCCCGCGCCGAGTGCAGTTTGGGCCGGCCGACGTCGCTGGTGCCGTGGATGACCTGGCGCTGCAAGTTCGTGAAGTCTACGACGTCGAAATCAACGATGCCCAGCTTGCCAATGCCCGCCGCCGCGAGATACAGCGCCAGCGGCGAGCCCAGCCCCCCGGTCCCCACACACAGGACCTTGGCCGCCTTCAGCTTGAGCTGACCCTCCATACCTACTTCCGGCATGATGAGGTGACGGCTGTAGCGGAGGATTTCGTCCTTGCTCAATTGCACCGTGGTCGGAGTAGCCGTAAGTGTCGCCATAACCTTCCCCTGTATCCAGGAATCGCGCGTAACCGGTGGCCGCTGAGCCACCGGCTAGGACGACTTGTGCGGTCGTCGCGTTAGCGCGTTGGGTGTCTCGGGTGAGAGCGCCCGGGATATCCCGCCGCAGCGGGAACCCAGGCTACCTACAGATGCAGCGGAGTTTAGTCCCGCCGGCGATCGAGGGGACGATGCTCAATTCGTCTTGATCGTGAAGAGGGGTCTGGTCTTTCTGGAGGTAGCGGATATCCTCTTCGCCCAAATAGATATTCACGAAACTGCGCAACTTGCCGTCGTCAGTGTAGAGATGCCGGCGTAGGTCACCGTACTGCGCCGTCAGGTTGGCGAGCGCCTCGGCGACGTTCTTCGCCTCGACCTCCACGAACTCCTTCCTCCCCGTATACTGCCGGAGGGGAGTCGGGATGATGACTCGGACGGGCATTCACTCTCCTTCAGTTCGGCTGCGATGGTGCAGGCAAAGCCCAACCCGCCTAATGCGTTGGATGCTTGCCGAACCCTAAAGGTTCAGGGCATCCACCTGCTCCGGGTCAAACCGCTCCCGGCCATCGGTCAAAACCCAACTGGTCAAATCCTTCGGTTCGCCCTTCTGAACCGACACGATGACATAAGAATACCACGGCCAGGCATGTTCGCGGTCATAATTTGAAGGCCGCGCTGGGTGGTCGGGGTGGGAATGATAGTAGCCCACGACGTCCAGACTCCTGGCCCGCGCGTCCTTCTCCACGCGTAGTTGTTCCATCGGGTCGATCAGAAAGCGGTTGCGCTCCGTTTCCCTGCCTGGGTCGTCCAGAGGGAGCAGTGCCTGGGCACGCGCAGAATCGTGCCGCAGGTTCTTGAGCGGCACAACTTCCCGCACTTCCTTGTCCTTCGCGTCGGCACGGCCCAGGAGTATTCCACAGCACTCGCTGGGGTAATCCCGCGCGCCGTGCTGGCGAATCTGGTCCAAGTGCGACTGGTCAAGCTTTAACATCATCGGTGGAGATTGGGCGATTTAGCGATTGAGTGATTGGGTGATTGATCAGAAGGCCGATCCGGATTCTGCGTTTCAATCACCCAATGGCTCAATCACTCAATCCCGCGATGATTCAATGCCCCTCGTCCCAGAATCTCTCGCTCAGGTATTTGTCTCCGCTGTCTGGGAAGATCGTGACGATGACACCGCGGCCCGCTGCCTTAGCGACCTTGAGCGAGGCCACCATCGCCGCGCCCGCCGAAACGCCCGCCAGCAAGCCTTCTTCCCGCGCCAAACGCAGGGTCATCACGTAGGCGTCTTCGGTGGAGATTTCCAGATCCTCATCGGCCACCGTCGGATCATAGATCTTCGGCACGATGGCCGTGGCCATGTGCTTCATGCCTTCCAAGCCGTGAAACGGAGAATCGGGCTGGAACGAAATGCAGCGAATTTGGGGGTTCAATTCCTTCAGCCGCCGCGCCGTTCCCACGAATGTCCCGCTCGTCCCCAGGCCCGCCACGAAGTGCGTGACGCGACCTTCGGTTTGTTCGAAGATTTCCGGCGCCGTGGCTTTGTAGTGCGCGGCCCAGTTGGCCGGGTTATCGTACTGGTTGGCGTAGAAATAGAGCTCGGGCCTCTCCGCGGCCATCTGGCGCACCTTGCGAATGGCGCCGTCGGAGCCTTCCATGGGGTCGGTCAGAACAATCTCCGCGCCGTAGGCCTTGAGGATGCGTTTCCGCTCCAAGCTAGCGTTGGCCGGCATACAGAGGCAAACACGGTAGCCCCGCGCCGCCCCGATCATCGCGTAGGCGATGCCGGTGTTGCCCGAGGTGGAGTCGATGAGAATCTTGTCTTTGCTCAGAAGGCCCGCGCGCTCGGCCTCCAGGAGGATATTCTTCGCCGGACGGTCTTTGACGGAGCCGCCAGGGTTCGCCCACTCCGCTTTGGCGTAGAACTCCACCTCTGGAAACTCAGCGCCCACCCGGGCCAGGCGCAGGAGTGGAGTATTCCCGATCAGGTCCAGGACGTTCTGTGGACCCTGAACACTTCCGGAGTTTTGGACGATGGTAGCCCTTGTCTTTTCTGCCATCCCTTAATAGACTCTCATTCTAGGGTTCAGGTTCCAGGGTGTCAACCAGGGGGTCCATCGGTTATGGGTCACGAGGCAGCGGCGGGGAGGGATGTACGCAAGCAGTTCCGAGAAGCGGAGTTTGACGTCGAGGAAGTTCGGCTCGATCCGGAAGCCCTGGTGGTGAAGAAAAACAACTGCACGCAATTGCTGGAACGCAACTCGAAAGGCAAGTGGAGCCCCTCCGGGCCACCCACCTTCAACGTTCGCGGCGTGGATTGCGAGCTCGAAGACCGCGGCTACCAGAAGTTCTGGTTCCACTTGGGACGCCGCTTCCCCGCCCGGGTGAATGACCTGCGGACGCTCCATCATTTCGACGACGAGGTCCGCACGATCCTCGGCATCAAGTCTCTCTACCACGAATCGCTCGGCACCACCAGCGCTCGCTCCGTCTACGACCGCCTCGACGGCCGGCCCGATCAGTGATCCACTCTCACACCAAGGTGTTAAGCGGGAAGTGCTTTGCGCGCAGGGCTCGGCCGCGCAGGTGAACATCGCGACTCGCGGCGGTTGAGTGCGTGCTTGACGGGTTAGTCCGCGGCTCCTCGATCCGGAGCGGGAGCTGCCCGATTTTCGGGTTGAACGACCTTCTCCGCGGCCATAGGCTGCGCTGGGCGCGAAGCAGATTGACGCCGCTCGGGGCGGGCATTGGGAGGCGCGGGGCGCGGCACGGGCCGGAAGACGATTTCGGTCTGGACGTTGCCCATGTCCTGCGCGCTGAGTTCGACGACTTGATCGAAGCCTTCCTGCTTGATGGCGGACTTCGCTTGCACGAACAACTGATGCTGGCGCTCGATGGCCGGTGGCCCCACAGTTCGTTCGCGCTGGGCGTCGCGTTCCAGACAGATTTCGAGTGGGACATCGAAGAGCAAGGCGACGGCCGGCACGTGGAAACGACGCGCCAGGTCGAGCAGACTCTTGCGGGCGGCCGCCGTCAGCGCGGTCGAATCCACCACGCAGAGGCGGTTGATGCTCAGCCGCTGTTCCAACAGAAAATGCACCAGCGCAAAAGCCTCCGTCTGAAAACGCTGGTCTCGCTCGTCGTCGCAGACGAGGGCGCGCGCCTGATCGGAGGAGATGATTTGCGTGGGTCGGAAATGCTTGGCCGCGAAGGTCGACTTTCCGCAGGCGGCGGGCCCGCACAGCACCACCACGGAGGGCCGGATCAGCCGAATGCTCCTCGAAACGCTTGAAGACTGGGGGGAATTCATTTCTGTCGCCATGATTTCAACTCTCCTCTGGACGTGACGGCTCCGGCAGTTTGCGGCCACCGGAGTGGTTCGGCGAGGTCGGGTCAAGTGGAGAAGCAACCGTCCGCCGGCGGAGAGCCTTCCCGCGAAATCGCGAGTTCGCAAAGTTATGCCGCTTCACTCTTCCCCGACGGGGTCTTGCCGGGGAACGCGGTGGCTCTCTCCTTCTCGATGGCGGCCAGCATCTCTTCGTTCTTGGAGAATTTGAAGGCGGGCAAATTGCGGGCCTTGGCCTGGGCTTCCTCGGCACGGGCCAGCAACTTGACCGCATCCTTGTTGACGAATTGCCGATTCTTGCGGGCAAGCTCTTTCGCGATCTCGGCGGCGGCCGGCGCAGTCTTCTTTGCCGCCGCCTCGAGATATTTCAGCACGTAGGTGCAGCCCTGCTCGGCATCGAAGCGGGCCTTGCCCACCAATCCGTCGCTGGCCTTGCGCGCCCAGCCCACTACGAATTGGCCTTCGAGCACTTTGCCTGTCTGCGGGTCGAAAACTTCGTAAGCGGCGCGCTCCGCGTCCGACGAGTCGGGATTGGTGAGATAGCTGCCCTTTTCATACGGCAGACCCAGCGCCGGGTCCACGACGTCTCCGATAGCAAAAATCAGGGTGTCGAAGTCGAGGTCAATGGTCTGGTCAGTGGATTTCGAAACCGTAGTGTCGCCCTTGCGGAGGAGCAGGTTCTCGATCACCGTCAGCCGGCTGATGCGTCCCTGAGCATCCGGCTTGACGGCGCAGGGGGAAGTGAGGAACCGGAACGTCAACCGGCCCTCTGCCGGACGGCTGGCCGCTTTCTTCAGCCAGGGGAATGATGTGTCGGACACTTTCGAGATTTCCTGGTCGCAAGCCCGGATGCGCTCCTCCACGCGGCGAAGCTCGTCCTGCAGGGCCTGGCGGTCGAGGTGCATCTCAATGTGGTCGAATTCCTTTTCGTCGAACTTCACCTCGAAGGGACCGCGGCGCGCGATCACCATGACTTCCTCGGGCTTCTTGCCGGGCATGTCCTGCAGCAACCAGCGAGCGATATCGACCATCACGTTACCCATGCCGATGATCGCTACGCGCCGGCCGGACGAGAAATCCATGGAGGTGAACGGAGGGAGCTGGTTGTAGTTGAAAACGTAATCCTTCGCGGAATACAGCCCCTTCGATTCTTCGCCCGGCAGGCCCAGCTTCTTGGTCCCCTGCGCGCCGACGGAATAGACCACGGCCGATGGATTCCACTGCTGCAATTCTCCGATGCTCAGCGCGGCGTTATTGCTGACCGGAACGTTGCCGAAATAGTGCAGGTTGGGCATCTCCAGGAATTTGAAGAACTGCTTCCGCAGGCCGGCCTTCATGTGGAATTTCTGGGGGTAAATGCCATACTCGGCGAGCCCGCCGGGTTTGATGTCGCGATTGAAGACCACCACTTCATAGCCCGCAGTCGCAATTTTCCGCGCCGCAAAAAGGCCTGCCGGACCTGCACCAATCACAAACACCGTCCCTAGATCCACCAAGACCTCCTCTCCCAAGCATTCAGCGGCGATCTGCTACCACGGTATGCGTGAACTCGAATTAACCTGTCCTGTTTTCAATCACTTCGTCATCCCAGCCCACTCTCACAGACTAACAAATTCCACCGCAGTCTTAAAGACATTTCGTCACTTTGCTGGGCAAATAGGCACACATGAGCGCTGGAAAAGCACTTTGGGGGCCAACCGACGGACAGGATGGCGCTCCCGTGAATTGGACGCCGTATGGCCCCCGGTGTTTTTCCCGCCGCCCCCCGGTTGGAGGCTGACTTCGGTTATACTGGGTCGTGGCTGACATGCTCTCTGGGCCCGACTGAGTGCCCAACGAGGTCGTGCATGATTATCGTCGTGGTGGAGGATTTGCTTTTCCTCTCCAAGATTCAACAGACCGCGCAGAAGGTCAGCATTCCGATTGAAGCGGTGGATCCGGCCAAGGTTGAGGAGCGAGCTCGGGCCACATCCGCAAAGGCAATCATTGTTGATCTGAACAACCGCTCCGGCAGCGCTGTGGAGCTGGTGAGAACTCTCAAAGCCCATTCAGCCACACGAGGAATCCCTGTCACAGGGTTCCTTTCTCACGTGCAAGCTGACTTGGCTGCCGCGGCGCACGCCGCGGGATGCGATCGCGTCTTGGCCAGATCAGCGTTGACACGAGAATTGCCTGAGCTTCTGAAGGCCCTGGAGCATGGGGCGCCGATAGCCATTGAGGGCGCATGAAGCTGCGCCCAGAAAAGTCCGACGGGTCTGAAGGTACGAACCAACTACGATTGTCGGAACGCTCATGAATCAAACAACGTCCAATGTCCTCGTTGATACTTTTTCCGCCAAACGCAGCATCGGCAAGGATGCCCTCTGGATTGTCGGCTTCAGCTTGCTAACGGCCCTGATGGCGCAGATCGAGATTCCTTTGCCCTTCACTCCCGTGCCGCTGACCGGCCAGACGTTCGCCGTCTTGCTGAGCGGCGCCGTACTGGGCTGCCGACGGGGATTCCTGAGTCAGGCTGCATATCTCGCCGCGGGCGCGGTCGGGATGCCGGTTTTTGCGGGCGGCGCGTCAACTGCGCTCCATCTGCTCGGCCCCACGGGCGGTTATTTGTGGAGCTTCCCGATTGCCGCCGGGCTGCTGGGCTGGTTGGTTGAGCGAGGCGCTGGCCGCCACGCATGGAAGATGGCCGTGTCGCTGGCTGGCTGCGACGCGCTGATTTTGGCCTGCGGCGCCGCGTGGCTGGGCAGCCTCTTTGGTCTACCGGCCCGCCAAGCGTGGCTCCTGGGCTTCTATCCCTTCCTGGTCGGAGATGTCCTGAAGGTGTGCCTGGTCGGGGCCACTTTGCCGCGCCTGCTTCGCCGCTATGAAAACTCCCCATGATGGTCCCTGCAATCCCCGGCCTTACATGCCCCGAGCGGCCATGGCAAGTGGTAATATACTACCTGCTCAGTTGACCCAGGTTCGGTTCCGCTCGCCGGCCGACGATGAGCGCCACTCAAGCTTCACCTCCGTCGCAATGGAGGACTCGAACGGGAAGCAGGCATCCACGAGCCCGAGAGGAGGCAACATGGCCCGGTTCTGCACGCTTTGTGGTTCGCCAGTGCCGGACGGAATGAGCTTCTGCACGAATTGCGGCGGGCAGGTAGCCACGCCCTCCATCACTCCGGAGGCCAGCACGCCTGTCGTCGCTAGCCCCGTTCCGATGGGTCCTGCCGCGCCAGCGACGCCGACACCGGCGGTTGCACCCGCCAAAAAGACAAGCCCAGTCGTGAAGATTATCCTCGTCGTGGTCGCCTTCTTCGCCTTCGTCACCGCGGCAGGCATCGGGACCTGCGTGTACATCGGCTACCGCGCCAAACGGGCGGTAGAGCAAAGGGTCCAGATGGAAGAGGGCGGCAAATCTTTCAAGATCCAAACACCCCAGGGAGAAATCAAACTCGGCGAGCAGCCGACGAAGGAAAGCGACACAGTTGCCGGAGTCCCCATCTACCCCGGTGCGACGGCACTCCAGGGGGGCGCGCAATTCTCCCTCGGCGACAAGCTCCAGATCGGTGGGCAGGATTTCCTCACTGCCGATCCCGTGAACAAAGTCGTCGATTTCTACAATGAAAAGTATGGGTCGAAGCTGAGCATTGCTGAAAACGCTGGGCACTACCGGCTGGCCATCGAATCGCGCGACGAGCAGCACGCCGGCGTCGTGACCATCGATGTGTTCGCGGATGAGGAATCGGGAAAAACCAAAATTACCATGGCGCACATGGGTGGAATGAAACAACCGTGAAACCTCGCAAGCTTCTCTTCGCCTCCCTCTGCGTTGGAATGTTGCTGCTGCGGCCGCCCCTGGCGCTCACGCAGACCGCTGGGGAGGCACAGGGCCTGAACAACCCCGACGCCAACCAGCGCGCCAAGGCAGCGCGCGAAGTGGCGAAGAGCAGCGACCCCTCTTCCATTGAAACGCTCGCTAAGCTCCTCAACGATTCCAGCCCCAAGGTTCGCCGCGAAGCCGTCCTCGGCCTGTCGTCAATTCGTTCTTCCCAGGTGATTGACCCTCTCATCGCCGCGACCCGAGACCAGGATGAAAAGGTGAGGTCCCTCGCCATCGAGGGACTGGCAGGATATTACACGGGTGAAGGGCCGCGCGCAGGGCTTGTCGGCATCTGGCAAAAGACGTGGCAGCGTGCGCGGAGGCGGTTCGTCGAAGAAAACCTCCGGGTTGATCCTGGCGTGCCCGTTGACGACAAGGTTGTGGCGGCTCTCGTCGCGGCTCTCAATGACATCGCTTTGATCGGCCCCGCGCGCGAGGCCGCTGGCGCGCTGGGAATCCTGCTCGCCCAGAAAGCCGTTCCTGACCTCGTCAAAGCCGCCTACTCCCCCAATGTTGCACTGGCCGTCGAAGCGCTGAACGCCCTCGGCAAAATCCAGGACCGCTGCGTCGGGCCGCAACTCGTGAACCTGCTCGATTCACAGAGTAAGGACGTCAAGCGCCAGGCAGCGGTCACGGTCGGCATCCTGAAAGCTCAGGAGGCGGTCGCCAAGTTGCAGGCGATGTACGAGAACAGCCCCGACAGAGCCACGCGCGCCAGGGCGCTCGAAGGCTTGGCCTACCTGGGCAATCCGGCGTCGGTGCCCATCTTTCACAGGGCGCTTTGGAGTTCCGAGGACGAGCTTCGCATCTACGGCGCAGAGGGCCTGGGCCGCGCCGGACAGACCAGTGCTCTGGATGACCTCGCAAAGGCCGTCCTGGCGGACAAGAATGCGGAGGCCCGCTTGGCCATCGATTTCGCGATCACGAGTCTCGGCAAGATAGATCACCTCAGCGACCTGGTTGCAGAACTCGACTCGCGCCTGCGGGGTGATGCCGCCCAAGCCTACCTTGTGGAGCTGGCCCGCCAGCCCGGGTTCCTCCCCCGCCTCTATCCATTTCTGGATAGCGAAAGAGAAGGAGTGCGGCGCGGACTGTGCACCGTGCTCATGTACGCCGGAGACAAATCGAGCATCGCTCACCTCGAGAAGCTCTCACAGGACAAGAACACAGACGTCGCCACCGAAGCGCTGCGCGCCCTTCGCGCGGTTCGCCTGCGGGCCGGATAAGATTCCGCGCGGCGACTGCCGAGGCCAATTTCCCGGAGCGACCCGCTACCTGGAGAACTCAGGCATCGGCCGATTTGTTCGGGTCGGCGAGGTGTGATAAAATTGAGGGTTTCAGCTCAAGGGCAAACTGCGGTTGAGGGGTTCACGTCTTTGTCGTCTGCCCGCAAAGTGGAGGCCGCACGCCTGCGTCCAGTCGAATTGAAGCTCGCGCATAGTCCCGACTCGGACGACGCTTTCATGTTCTACGCTCTGGCCACCGGGAAGGTCCGGACTGGCAACTGTAAGCTGCAGCACGTGCTGGAGGATATCGAAACACTCAACCAAAAGGCCCAGCAAGAGGTTTACGACATCACGGCGATTTCGTTCCACGCCTACGCGTATCTCGCCGACCGTTACCTGCTGCTGCCCTGCGGAGCCAGCTTCGGCGACCGCTACGGCCCGATCCTCGTCGCGCGGGGCCGCATGACGCGCGCCGGCCTGCGGGGCAAGAGAGTGGCCGTGCCCGGAAAGCTGACGACGGCCTATCTGGTTCTCAGACTGTACGAACCGGAGTTCGAGGCCGTCGTGACGCCCTTCGACCAGATTCTGGCGCGCGTCGCGAGCGGTGAAACCGACGCCGGCGTGGTGATCCACGAAGGGCAGTTGACCTACGCGCGTGAGGGCCTGAGCAAGGTGGTTGACCTGGGTGAATGGTGGCACAAGGAAACCGGCTTGCCGCTTCCTCTGGGCGGCAACGCCATTCGCCGCGCGCTCGACCGCCAGGTGATTCAACAGGTGGCGAAAATCTTGAAGGAAAGCATTGAATACGGGTTCGATCACCGCGAGGAGGCGCTAGACTACGCCTTGCATTTTGGCCGCGGCCTTGATGCCCACACCGCCGACAAATTCGTGTCGATGTACGTGAACGAGTGGACGCTCGATTACGGCGAGCGCGGGCGACAGGCCGTGCAGACACTGCTCGACCGCGGCTTCGAGAAGGGTGTGTTGCCCCACCGGGTTCAAGCGGAATTTGTGGAATAGCCGCGAGGGCTGTGGCGCGGGGTCCAGAGTCTCGGGCAGCCGATAGAGAAAAGGAACGAGTTCAGGGGAAGCCATCTTCAATGGAACTAATTCTGACAAATCACAGCAGCTATCCCCGCATCGGCGACGGTACCGATCACCAGCTTCTTCGCCGCACCATCGCGCAGTGGGAAAAGGGTGAGAAGACGGACGCGGATTTGCGCGCGGCCGAAGATCGCATGACGGAGCTGGCGCTCGGCGATCAGATTGTAGCCGGCCTGGAAATCGTCACCGACGGGCAGATCCGCTGGTACGATACCATTTCCCACCTAGCCGGAAAGCTCCAGGGAATCCGCATCAACGGCCTGCTGCGCTTCTTCGACACGAACACTTATTTCCGCCAGCCGGTGGTGCATGGCGCCATAGAACGTACGAAGCCGTTGCTGGTCGGCGATTTTGAATTCGCGAAGGGCAAGTCTTCACAACCTGTCAAACCTGTTCTGACGGGCCCGGTGACACTGGCCCGACACTCTATCGAGGAAAACGGCAAGGCCGGAAGTTTCGAGCGACTCGTCGAAAGTTACACCGCCGCATTGACTCCGGAAGTCGCCGCGCTGGCCGCGGCCGGCGCCGGACTGATTCAGATTGATGAGCCTTCGCTGCTCAAGTATTCCGCAGACCTGCCCCAGGCAGCACGCAGCCTGAAGGCCTTCGGCGCGGCAAAGGGAAGCAGCCAGCCGATGCTCGCCGTATACTTCGGAGACGCCACCGGCAGCGCCAAGCCGCTCGCGCTGGGGCTCGTGGACGGGCGCAACACTCGCCTCGAAGACACACGCACGGTCGCCGGGCAGTTGGAAAAGATCGGGCGCTGCCTGGGTTCGGCGCGTGCCTGGCTATCGCCTTCCTGCGGCTTCGAATATTTGCCGCGCGACCGGGCACAATTGAAGCTCAGGCACCTCCGAACCATTCGCAGAGAATTCTTGGGGAGCGCGGAATGAGCCGAGAGAAGCTGCAGAAGCTGGGAATCGATCTGCCCCTTTTCCCCACCACCTCGGTGGGAAGTTTTCCCAAGCCCGACTACCTGATGAAGGCGCGGGGCGATTTCGCCAAAGGCAAGATCTCGCGCCAAGAACTCGAAGAGAAATCGCGGCAGGCGACGGAATTCTGGATTCGCAAACAGGAAGAGCTGGGCGTAGATGTCCTGGTGGACGGCGAAATGTACCGCGGCGATATGGTCGCCTACTTCGCGGAGCGACTGCGCGGCTTCGAAGAAGGAGGATTCGTCCGCTCCTACGGCAACCGCTACTACCACAAACCGATCATCACGGGTGAGGTCCGCTGGGAAGCGCCGATGACGGTCGTCTGGTGGAAGTACGCCCAGAACCTAACGCCCAAGCCCGTCAAGGGAATGCTCACAGGTCCTTACACGGTGATGGACTGGTCGTTCAACGAGTTCTATCCCGGGCGCCGGGAAACTTGCCTGGCACTGGCGAAAGAGATCCGACGGGAAGTCGAGGCGCTCATCCAGGCGGGTGCAAAGATCATCCAGATTGACGAGCCTGCAACTTCCGTCCGTCCCGAGGAATTGCAGGTGGCGATCGACGGCCTGCGCACGGTGACCGAGGGCTTGCCCGCTTACTTCATCACGCACATTTGCTACGGCGCCTTCGAACTCATTTATCCGGGCATGCTCGAGATGCCAGTGGACAACTTCGATCTCGAAATGTCGAACAGCGGTCTCGATATGCTTGAACTTTTCAAGCGTCATCGCTTTACGAAGGACATCAGCTTCGGCGTGGTCGACGTCCACTCACACGTCGTCGAAGAAGAAAACGTGGTGGAGAAGCGGCTCCGTCAAGCTCTAGAGGTACTGCCCAAAGAGAGCATCTGGGTTGACCCCGACTGCGGTCTGAAGACCCGCACCGTGGAGGAGGCCATCGCCAAGATGCAGGCTCTGGTGAAAGTTGCGAAGGCGCTGCGGAATTAAGCCGGGCGCGCGGCTGTGCTTTTCGCCTTCCCCCGGCTGAGCTCGTCGGCCCCGAACCACACCCCGGGAGAATGACCACGCAGAAAAAGGCCTCACGGATTCCCTTTACCCGCCAACAAAGGAAGATCCTCCTGGCGCTCGCCTCGACGGTAGGGCTGCGCATGCTGGGCCTGTTCCTGGTGCTGCCGGTCTTCACGCTCTACGGGCTGCAATTCACGTCCTCAAAGTTTCTGGTGGGATTTGCATTCGGCTGCTACGGCCTGACGATGGCCGCGCTGCAGATTCCTCTCGGGCGCCTCTCCGACCGAATCGGTCGCCGCAAAGTCCTGGTCCTGGGAATGGCTCTCTTCAGCGTGGGATCCTTTCTCTGTGCCATCCCCCACTGGTTCCCTGCACCGCTTCCCATCGCCATTCTCATCATTGGCCGGCTGGTGCAAGGAGGAGGAGCGATCATCTCGGTGGCGTTCGCCGCCGTCGCGGATCACGTCGAGCCGGAGCGGCGCTCGACCGCCATGGCCGTGTTGGGAATTCCCATCGGTGCGGCTTTTGTGGTCGGGATCATCGGTGGCCCGTTTCTGGCAGGCCTTTTTGGAACCGCGTTCCTCTTTTGGCTGACCGGAATTCTCGGCCTGACCACAGACTTTCTCCTGATCCGCTTTCTGCCGGAAGTGCCGCCNNNAGTGCCGCCCTCCTCGGTTTCGCCCGTTCCGCTCGGGAAGGTGATGCGAATCCGCCCCGTGGTCGCCTTCGGAATCGGCGGCTTCCTTATGAACTTCTTCATGTCCAGTTTCTTTTTCTATTTTCCGCTCATCGTCACGGGCCAGCATCATCTGAAAATGACTCACTACTACACCATCCTGCTGCCCATGATGTTCATCAGCGGCATTACGATGTTTGGGTTTTCACGTGGTGCGGACCGGGGCTGGGGCAGGCCGCTTGCGGCGCTGGCTTTCCTGATTTTCTTTCCCAGCGTGCTTCTGCTATTCCAGCCGGGCTTGATGGGCTTCAATCCCGAGCGGCTGACGGGAGTGCTCGTGGCCGGGACACTCTTCTACATCGGTTTCACAGGCCTCGAACCCGTCCTGCCTAGCCTGGTCAGCCGATACTCCCCGGAAAGCGCCTACGGGACGGCGCTGGGGATCTATAACAGCCTGCAGTTTCTGGGAAGCTTCGCCGGAGGTTCAGCAAGCGGAGCGCTTTCTCACCTCACCTCTCCCCGCCCGATGATGGTCACCTTGATGGGAGCTTCGCTCGTCGGCATGTTGCTCATGCTCAACCAGCCAAAGAACCTACCGACCCGCTGAGAATGCCACGCGAATTCCGCCCGGCGGTGTGAAGCATCTCGTGCGGGTTGCTGAATGGCAAAGATAAGGAATGCTATCCCAGGAGAATAAGTCCGCCCAGAAACAAAACGAGCGGAGCAGAATTCTCCTCTGCTCCGCCCGCTTTCTAAGCCTTCATGGTCCGTCCCGCGATTAGGTGCAGGAGAAACCAGCAGGAGGCACGTAAGGGCTAATGCTGTTCGGAAACTCCGCGTTCAGCAAGCAGCCCGCCGAGTTCGCCGCCGCACCCGCCGCCTCTGCCGCCGCCTGGGCGTCGTGCGCCGCCGCCACCGCGCTTGCCGCCGTCGAGTCCGCCGCTGCCGCCGCGCTCTTCGCGTCTCCCGCCCGAGAGATCGCGACGCCCGACAGGACCGCGGATGTTCCACCGGCCGCAATCGATCCCACCTGCAGCGCCGTCGACGTGCTCACACCTGCACCGGCACCACCCTGTGGGGCCGGGGCCCGAGCCGACGCCTTCGCGTCCACGGTGATTGTCTTCCCCTTCACCACTTCCACTGCCGGCCCGTTCCCTTCCACGCGCAGCTTCCCTTCCTTCGCCGTCACGATAACCGCGCCGTTGACCATCGCGACTTCACCCAGCGTCTTGAAACCAGCCGCCGGCACCACCGAGACCGTCCCGACCTTCACTCGCAGGCCTACTCCCGGCTGCGCTTGGTACATCGAGACGTTTCCTTGCCCCAGCAGCACCGTGACCTCGCCCGCTTCCCGCAGGAACGACGCTACGGTCTCCCGGCCAAACACTAGGCGGCTTCCCTGCCCGACTGCCACTACCGCCGCGCCGTCCTTCACCTGCAAACTATCCCCACTGAACACCGTGGTGTTCGGCAACAGCGCCTGCCCGCCCAGCGTCGCGTTCATGCTGCCCGCTACCGAGCCCACTACCGCCGATCCGGCGAACATGGGAACCACCGCCACCAGAGCTACCACGATCATTATGAGGGCTACTCGCACACTCCATTTTCCCCTGCACATGACTGTTTCTCCTCTCCGATTTGGCCGGGCGCTTGCGCCGCCCGGAAGACAAGTAGATCGACGCTGAATTGCACGTCTTGGTCGGTCGGATGCTACAAAACCCGCAGGCCAATGTCAAGCTCCTTTTTCAGATTTTTTTAGGGCCTCCCCCGAGACTGGCTCATCCCCCGGGAGGCCTTCCGGCAAGTCCCCGCTTGCCAATTTACTAATGGGGGCCCGTCGCCACTGTCCGGTCATAAGTTGAATGGAACGAGTTCGTTGCAAGAGCCAGCCAACTTGGTTGAACGGTTGATTTGCGAAAAGCGTGTGAAATGGGCATTTTCTCGAACAAAGCTACACTGACAACTTGTGACATCGGGTAGAGGCTGACCCCGAGGCGCAGGCGTTTGCGAACCATCGTCAAGCGCGCGTAAACGGAGATCGCGATCCAAATTTGACTCTGCGCCGCGTTGGGTGAAAGGCCGTAGAATCTCTTCAAGTGCAGGTGCTGTTTGATCCATTTGAAGAACTACTCGACCTGCCAGCGGCGCCAGGTGTTTCCTCTCCTCTAGGGTCAAGCTTGGCCTCTCGTGGCGATGCCTTTGCAACCAAACGGCCTCCCAATCCATCTGTTCATGAGAGTCAGGGGAAACGGGACAGGAGCGGCGGAGACGGTGATGCGCGCCAAGCTCTTTGCGTGATGAATGACAAGGGCCTCAACCGTGGAGTCTTTCTGGCGGCCGCGGTTTCCGCCGCCGGGGCAATCGCCTGGCGTGACGGAGCTGGCGACCCGCAACGAAGACGGGCTCAAACAAGGGCAAGTTCGTATCGCTTGTCGAGTTCACAGATTCCGGCCAGAGGAAAGGAACCGCGATGGTGGAGAGAGTCGTCAAGAGCGATGCGGAATGGGAAAAACAGCTCACCCCACTGCAGTTCGAAGTTACTCGCAAGAAGGGAACGGAGCGGGCCTTTACGGGCCAGTACTGGAACAATCACGACAAAGGCATCTATCGCTGCATCTGTTGCGGCAACGCGCTGTTCAGTTCAGAGACGAAATTTGATTCGGGAACCGGTTGGCCGAGTTTTTGGGCTCCGATTGCCGAGAAGAATATCCGCACGGAAACGGACCTCACCTATGGGATGATGCGTTCCGAGGTCCTTTGCCAGGAGTGCGACGCTCACCTCGGGCACATCTTCGAAGACGGGCCGAAGCCCACGGGCCTCCGCTATTGCCTCAACTCCGCAGCGCTCGCCTTCGCCAAAGACCAAGGCACGCCGAAGTGATCCTCCGCGCCCGCCCTCGAAACGGTAAGGGGGCCTGTGCCCTTGACGGACACTGCCACGCCAGACGCCGAGCTTTAGATAGAGTGGCTAGTGAACCTCGGATTTTCCTTCCCAGATCCTTTCCCTGCAAATAGAATAGGGCCGCCCATGAAAGCAATTCCCGCCAGCTCAGAGAGCCGGTGATGAAATCCACAAAGCAAGGCGCGCACGTCTTCTTTTGGGGAGGAGCGATGATACTGAGGCGTTTTCTTTTCGCGGCATTCGCTATCACTTTGGCGGCCCTCTGGACCTCCGTCCCCGGCCGGGCACAGAACAACAATTTGATACCGCAGCCGGCCAAGCTCACGCCGGGCGATGGCCGACTGGAGATCAACGGCGACTTTCGCGTCGCCCTCGCCGGTTACCAGGAGGGCCGTCTCCAAGCTGCGGCGCTGCGCCTGATCGCCCGACTGGCAAAGCAAACCGGCATTCCTTTCTCCGACGTCCTGGCCTCCGATCCCGGCAAAGCGACTCTGGTGATCCGCTGCGACCACGCGAGTAAGCCGGTCCAATTGCTCGGCGAGGATGAGTCCTACCAGCTCGAGGTCACCTCGGCGCAGGCCTTGCTTACGGCAGCCAATCCCCTCGGCGTGCTGCGTGGGATGGAGACTTTTCTCCAACTGGTCGAACTGGACGAGAAAGGCTTTCGCGCGCCGGCCGTGCGCGTCGAGGACCACCCGCGCTTCGCCTGGCGGGGTCTGATGATCGATTCGGCGCGACACTGGATGCCCGTCGAAGTCATGAAACGCAACCTGGACGGCATGGCCGCCCTCAAGCTCAACGTCCTGCACTGGCACCTCGCCGACGATCAGGGATTCCGCGTCGAAAGCAAAGAGTTTCCAAAGCTCCAGGAAATGGGTTCCGACGGCCACTACTATACGCAGGACCAGGTGCGCGAGATCATTGCCTACGCGCGCGAGCGCGGCATCCGCGTCGTCCCGGAATTCGACATGCCGGGGCACACCACCGCCTGGGTGGTCGGCTACCCTGAGCTCGCCAGCGCCCCGGGACCTTATTCCCTTGAGCGAAAATGGGGAATCTTCGACCCCACGCTCGACCCGACACGCGAGGAGGTCTACAAATTCCTCGATGGGTTTATTGGCGAGATGGCGGCGCTGTTTCCCGACGAGTATTTCCACGTCGGCGGCGATGAGGTGAACGGCAAGCAGTGGGACGCGAATCCCCGCATTCAGTCGTTCCTGCGCGAGCACGGCCTGAAAAACAATCACGAGCTGCAGACCTACTTCACCCGACGCGTTCAGGCGATCGTCCAGAAACACGGGAAGAAAATGATCGGCTGGGATGAAGTCCTCCACCCAGACCTGCCGAAGGACATTGTCATCCAGTCCTGGCGGGGGCAGAAGTCGCTCGCCGAGGCGGCGCGCCAAGGCTATCGCGGCCTTCTCTCCGCCGGCTATTACCTGGACCTCATCTACTCCGCGGCCTCTCACTACGCCGTGGATCCGATGGAGGGTGCGACCGCAGGGCTCAGCCCCGAAGAGCAGGCGCGCATCCTGGGCGGCGAGGCTTGCATGTGGTCAGAGTATGTCTCGCCCGAGACCGTTGATTCGCGCATCTGGCCCCGCATGGCCGCCATTGCCGAAAGGCTGTGGTCGCTGCAGAGCGTCAAGGATGTTGATTCGATGTACCGCCGGCTGGAGGTTGTCAGCCGCAACCTCGAAGGGCTCGGCCTGACGCATCGCTCCAGTTTCCCGCAGATGCTGGGGCGGCTGGTGGGTGAGACGCCGCCCACCTCGCTTCAGACGCTGTCCGGCCTGCTCGAACCCGTAAAAGAATATTCGCGGGGTGAGATGGGCGAGTACACGAGCTTCACGCCGCTCAATCGCCTGGTGGACGCGACGAGGCCGGAAAGTGACGCGGCGCGCGGGTTTGCGAAGCTTGTCGAAAATATCAGCGCCAACCGCGAGCAGATTCGCCAGCAGCTCACCCACTGGCGCGACGGCCAGCAGACGCTGGTTCCGCTGTTGCAGCGTTCGTTCCTATCTCAGGAAGACGTCCCGCTATCAGAAGACGTCGCGGCACTGAGCCAGGCGGGGCTGGAGGCGTTGGATTACGTCGAGGCGGGGAAGCACGCGCCGGAAAACTGGCTCAACGAGCAGCAGGCCCTGCTCGACCGCGCCGCCAAGCCACGCGCCGAACTGCTGATCATGATCGTGCCTTCCATCCGCAAGTTGGTGGAGGCGGCACGTTAGAAGAGGTTTCCGTTCACCCCTCTGAGAAACGTGGGAGGCCGGAATCCGGCGCGGCGGTCACGCCTTCAGATACGGCGCAAGCTCTTTCCACCAGGCGTCGACTTCCCGCATATCCACAGCGTCCATGCTGCTGCCCGAGACCCCGCGCATCTTTGCCGTCTTAAAGACGCCACGGCGCACCAGGACAGCCTTCGCGAAGGGCATCCCATAATCCTCTTCGAGAGCGATCATGGGCAGGAGTTTCTCGAAAAGTGAGCGCGCTTCGTCCATCTTCCCCGACGCGGCGAGTTCGTAGACCTGCACGTTCACGTCGATGAACTCGCAGGCCGGCATGGTGCCGTGGCCGCCGTGCCCCATTTCGTTGAGCAGATACTTCCCCGCGTTGCCGGAGAAGATTCCACTCATCACCCCGGATGCTGCATACTCGGCGATGTGGTGCGCGACGGGCGCGACCTCCTCCTTGATGTACCCGAGCGAAGGAAACTCTCTGGCAAGTTGAATGACGAAGGAAGGCGGCATCGCCGGACCCCATGAGCCGCCGCTGTTCTGAATGAAGATAGGAATCTTGACGGCGCCTGCAAGCGTCCGGTAATAGTCTGCGGCGGTGTCCAGTGAGACATGGCCGATGTACGGTGGCAAGGCGATCACGGCATCGGCGCCCTTCTCCTCGGCATGGCGCGCAAACCGCAGGGCGAGGTCTTTGGCGGGCGCCTGAACGCCGATGACCACCGCACTCCTCCCGCCGGCCGCCTTGCGCAGGATGACTTCCGCGCCGCGCATCCGCTCCTCCTCCGTGAGCAGAAAGAACTCCGCCGCCAGTTGCGGCCACACCAGGCCGTGCGCTCCACCCCGCATACAGAAGCTCACTTCGCGCTCGAGGTCTTCCCAATCAATCTGATCGTTCGCATCAAAGGGAGTCTCGAGGATGGCGAAGATGCCCCGGAATTTCTTGGTGGCCGGTGCGGCGGCGAGCAAGCGGAAGACATTCGCCCTCGCCACAAACGGCAGCGCAGCCCCGGCCAGAGCCGCGCGGCGCAGGAAGTCGCGGCGACCGAATCTAGCAGTCATCCCTTGCCCCCTAGTCAATCCACGTAAGCGATGCACTCGATCTCCACAGGCGAGTCACCGGGCAGATCTTTCACGGCCACGGTCGAGCGCGCCGGTGGGTTCGTCGGAAAGAACGTGTGGTAAACATTGTTCATCTCCTGAAAGTCTGCGATTTCTTTCAGGAAGACATTGCACTTCAGAACTCGGTCGAGCGACGAACCGCCAGCTTCGAGGACCCCTTTGATGTTCTCGAGGCATTGCCGGACCTGGTTGGAAATGGGGCCTTCCACAACCTTGTGTGTGGTCGGATCGTGCGCGCCCGCGCCCGAGACGAACAGCAAATTGCCAAACTGAATGCCAGGACTGAGGATGGAGTCCGGCTTGAGCGGCTGCCGTGCCGGTCAGCGTGTTGCGCAGAAACTTGCGGCGATCGGATCCGTTCCTTTTCATGAGGCGATCCTCCAGAAACCAGGATTTGGAGCAAGCGCGGGGTTTCCTCCCGCACCGCCCAAACGCTCAGCGTGCCGAGAAACTATCACAGAGTGAGTGCCGGACAAAAGCGATTCGCGGCAACGAGCGTGGGCTGGAGGAATTCAATGGGGCTTTTGGGAAGGTAGGCTGGTCTTTCCAAATAGCCATCGTTGCCATCTCTTCGGCAAAAACCTAATCACGGCGTTCCAAGTCGGAAGGCCCCATGCCAAACGAAAGGCAACCATTACCACGGCAATAGCGACAACGAGAAGCGGCCGTCCAAGGGAATGCAACATGGTGCGCGTATTATACCACTCTGATCCGCTCAGGCGAGAAAATCGAAATGAGTCACTACCCGGGCGTGGGCCGAGTCGCCGGACATGATCGACGCTCGGGCGCTACCTGAAGATTGAACCCGCAGCGGAGTGGAAGGACAAGGAAGCGCGGCTAGGAACTCGCCAGTTGCCCTCCCTGGCGGTGAATTTTCCGGATGGCTGCGGCGATCTGATCCATGTCCCCTCGCGGCCCGAGCAGCATCGTCTGGAAGAACCACACGGCTTCTTCACAGAGCCGGTCGTTCTCGGGGCAGTGATTGCGCGCCTCGTAGGCAGCGACCTCGGGCGGCGAATAGATGGCGCGGTAGGCGCGGGAATCAAGCGTGTTCTTGACGAACGGTTCCTTGTTGAGGGGCGCGTATCCGCCCGAGCAGGGAATCCCTTCCGCCTTCAGGGCTTCCAAAAAGCGGGCGCGCGGCAGATCCGCGAAGTGCCCCTTGTCGTAGCGGAACATGTAAAGGTGATAGGCGTTGCGCGTGCAGCCCTCGTAGGCGCGCGCGGGCGCAATGCCGGGGATTTCGCGAAGCAGCTGCGTCAGATACCGGGCATTCTCTTCGCGCCGGCGGGATTGCTCCTCGAGGCGGTCCATTTGCGCCAGGAGCAGCGCGGCCTGGAATTCCGTCATGCGGTGGTTGCAGCCGTTCCGCACATAATGGAAATCGTAGCTCGCGTCCCCGCGGCCGTTGGTGTGAAAGCTCTCGCAGGCGCGATAGAGGTTTTCGTCGTTGGTGAGAATCGCTCCACCTTCGCCGGAGTTGAGGTTCTTGGAGGCCTGGAAGCTGAAGCAGCCGAGCTCCCCGAGCGTGCTCAGCTTCCTGTTTCGCCATTCGCCCAGATGCGCCTGGCAGGCATCTTCCAGCACCGGGAGTCTGCGCTTCCGCGCGATGGCCAGGATTTTGTCCATGTCGGCGGGCGCGCCCCCCAGGTGGACCGGCAGAAGGCATTTCGTACGCGGCGTGATGGCCGCTTCGATTTTGTCTGCGTCGATCTGAAAAGTCTCCCGGTCGGTATCCACGAAGATGGGGAGCGCATGAACGAGGAACACTACGTTGACCGTCGCTACAAAGGTGTAGGGCGGCACAAGAACTTCGTCGCCCGGACCGATACCCAGGGCGTGGAGCGAGGTGAAGAGCGCCGTCGTTCCGCTCGCCGTCGCCAAACAGAACTTGGCCCCCAACCGCCCCGCCCAAGCTTCCTCGAAACGTTTGGCGTAGCTGCCGTCGAGGCGGCACCAGAGTCCTTTGTGGAGGACTTCCGACCAGGCCTTCTCATCGTTCTCAGCGATTTTGGGCCAGGAAGGAAAAGGCTCGGTGCGCACAGGGGCGCCTCCCAGGAGCGCCAACCTTCCCTGCTCAGGGGGTTGCGCCACCAGCGTCGGAACAGCGCCCGCATGCAGCTTGAGCGCGGCCGTGCCTGCCAACGCGGCACCGAGAAACTTGCGCCGTGACACGCGAGATCGCATGGTTCCTCCTCCCTTCACCTCGTCTCGACAGAAGGGATGGACTTGCGGAAGGGAGACTACTGCCTTTTGGGGGTTGCTTCAATCCCTGTCGAGGATCCGATTCCCCGGTTCGTTGCGAGCCATTCCCTTCAGGCCACCAAAGGACACGCGGATGCGCCCTGCACCCTCCCGGACTTCGCGCCAGGCCTCATTACCCTTTGTCCTCGCCCGCGATTGCACCGAATCAGTCTTTCGAATCCTCGAAGAGGCTCCGCGGGAAGGAATTTGCCTTTGAACTTCCTCCGTGTGCGAGATATGCTCCGCTTCCGCATCAGCCCGCAGGAGCGCTGGTGGACGTTTGACGGTTTCGGCGTCAATTTCAACGGGGCCTAGCGCCAGGAGGAAAACATGGACTTCACAGGAAAGGTCGCTGTCGTCACGGGCGGAGGCGCCGGAATTGGGCAGGCGACGGCGCGTGAATTCGCCGCACGCCACGCCGCCGTGGCGGTTGTAGACCGCGATGCCAAAACCGGCCAGGGGACCGCGGCGGAGATTCGCGGAAAGGGCGGCACGGCCGAGTTCTTCCCTCTGGACATCAGTAAGCCCGACCAAGTGGCGCGGACCATTCCGCAAATCGTCGCCCGCCTCGGCGGGATCGACATCCTCGTGAACAACGCCGGCATTCAGCGCTACGGAACCGTGACTTCCACGTCGGAGGAAGTCTGGGACGAAGTAATGAACGTCAACCTGAAGGGCGCGTTTCTGATGTCGAAACACGCCATCCCGGAGATGCTGAAGCGTGGCGGCGGCGCCATCGTGATGACGGGCTCCGTGCAGAGCCGAGGCGCGCTCGCCAACTCCGTAGCCTACGTCACCAGCAAGCACGCTTTGCTCGGACTTATCCGGGCCATGGCCCTCGATCATGCCAGGGAGAACATCCGCGTCAACTGCGTCTGTCCGGGGGCCATCGACACGCCCATGTTGCGCTGGTCGGCGTCGCTCCAACCCCATCCCGACGAAGTGCTCGCGGCCTGCGACCGCCTGCACCCCGTTGGCCGGATGGGCCAGGCCGAAGAGGTGGCGCACGTCATCGTCTTTCTGGCTAGCGATCTTGCCTCCTTCATTACCGGGGAATCCGTGGCGGTGGACGGCGGCCTGCTGATCGCTATCGGCGGAACCTCCTTCCAGGAGTCCGGTACAGGATCGAGCAAACGATAGTCTCGGTCAATTCTGGAGGAAGCCGTCAGGGCTTACTGCCATTTGACATTCCTCAGAAGACTTCCTCCCCAGGCGGCTTCTCCTTTCCAAGCCTCCTGAATTCATCTTGACACTTTGGTATAGATTGGCTAAACTGTTGGCGTAGCGCAGAGCCCCGGGTTATTCGCCGCAATCCCCTGACGAACCATGGGGGTTGCACCGCTGTAAGGAGGATCGTCAATGCCTACGCCCCAGACCGAAATCGAAATCCTCGCCAACCGCGAATATAAGTACGGCTTTGTCACCGATGTGGAGACCGACACGGTTCCGGCCGGTTTGAATGAGGACATCATCCGCGCTATTTCCGCCAAGAAGCAAGAGCCCGAGTGGCTGCTCGATTGGCGGCTCAAGTCCTTCCGCCACTGGCTGACGATGAAGGAGCCCACTTGGGCAAATATCCACTACCCGCCGATCGACTACCAAGCCGCCACGTATTACTCAGCACCCAAGATGGTGAAGCCCGGAGCAAAGAGCCTTGAGGACGTTGATCCGGAACTCCTGAAGACCTACGAAAAGCTTGGCATCCCGTTGAAAGAGCGCGAGTTATTGGCGGGCGTGGCGGTCGATGCGGTCTTCGACAGCGTTTCCGTCGCCACCACGTTCAAGGAGAAGTTGGGGGAACTGGGCATCATCTTTGGCTCTTTCTCCGAGGCCGTGCGCGAGTATCCGGACCTGGTCCGCAAATATCTGGGCTCCGTCGTCCCTTACACGGACAACTTCTTTGCCACGCTCAACTCCGCCGTCTTCAGCGACGGTTCTTTCTGTTACGTGCCCAAGGGCGTGCGCTGTCCGATGGAGCTCTCCACGTATTTCCGCATCAACGCCAAGGACACCGGCCAGTTCGAGCGGACGCTCATCGTCGCCGACGAAGGCGCCTACGTGAGCTATCTGGAGGGCTGCACGGCGCCCATGCGGGACACCAACCAACTGCACGCCGCGGTCGTGGAACTCGTGGCGCTCGACAACGCGCAGATCAAATACTCGACCGTCCAGAATTGGTACCCGGGCGACAAGGAAGGCAAAGGCGGGATCTACAACTTCGTCACCAAGCGCGGCAAGTGCCTGGGCGTGAACTCGAAGATTTCCTGGACCCAGGTCGAGACCGGCTCCGCCATCACCTGGAAATATCCGAGCTGCATCCTGCAGGGCGACAATTCCATCGGCGAATTCTACTCCGTCGCGCTCACCAACAATTACCAGCAGGCCGACACCGGCACCAAGATGATCCACATCGGGAAGAACACGAGGAGCACCATCGTCTCCAAGGGCATCTCCGCCGGGCACGGGCAGAACACTTACCGGGGCGCAGTGAAGATCCTGAAGGGCGCCGAGGGCGCGCGGAATTACTCCAACTGCGATTCGCTGCTCCTCGGCGACAAGTGCGGTGCCCACACCTTCCCCTACCTCGAAGTGAAGACCGCGAAAGCCACCGTCGAACACGAAGCTTCCACCTCGAAGATCGGCGAGGACCAGATTTTCTATTGCCGGCAGCGGGGCCTTTCCGCCGAAGACGCCATCGGCATGATTGTGAACGGCTTCTGCAAGCAGGTCTTCCGCGAGCTGCCCATGGAGTTCGCCGTGGAGGCGCAGAAGCTGCTGGGCGTGAGCCTGGAAGGAAGTGTGGGGTGATTTTGGATTTTCGATTTTGGATTTCGGATTGAACACGATCGGGGTGGCGCAGACATCGCCCTTTGATGTCTGCGAAATTTAATCATGAAGGCTGACGCTTGGCGTGAAGACAACGGAGTATTTCAAATCAGTCCGAAACAGGATTGATCGGAAGATGATTTTGGAAGAATGGATCGAGCGTGTAATTGCCAGGCCGGTTTCGGAAGCTGTTCAGCGGGACGGCAGAATTAGAAGATGGGGCTACGTGCCCGAATACGAAAACAGGGTCCTGCGGGTCATTTTATTGGCGGACGGCGAAACAGTTCATAACGCGTTTTTTGACCGCTCGTTCACCAGGGTGAGGAAATGAAAATTCAATACTTCGAAGATACCGACACACTCTACTTGGTCTTCAAAGAATCCGAGATTGCGGAAACCAAGGATTTAGATGAGGACACTTTGGTGGAATTTGACGCTCGCGGAAATCTGGTCAGCATGACCATCGAGCATGCACGGGAGCGCACGGACGTGGGAGATTTTTCCTTTCGCCGAGTCCCTGCCATGAAGCCCGTGGCGTGACGGAGCACGAGCTATCGTTGTTCGATGTCTGCGAAACTGAGACAAGCATACGCGGTTTGCAAGTTTCGAATTCTTAGTTTCAAGTTTCTATAGGCTGATCGCTGAAAGCTGAGGGCTAATTAACGAATGCTAAGGATCAAGAACCTACAAGCGAAGGTCGCCGGGAAAGAGATTCTGCGTGGGATCGACCTCAGCGTGAACGTGGGCGAGGTGCACGCCATCATGGGGCCGAACGGCTCGGGCAAGTCGACGCTCGCCCAGGTGCTCGCCGGACGCGACCTCTACGAAGTGACCGGCGGTGAAGTCACTTACGACGGCCAAAACCTTCTCGCCCTGTCGCCCGAGGATCGCGCACGCGCGGGCATTTTCATGGCGTTTCAATACCCCGTAGAGATCCCGGGCGTGAGCAACATGTATTTCCTGCGCTCGGCGCTGAACGCCATCCGCAGGAACCGCGGCTTGGAGGAACTGGACGCCATCGATTTTCTGGCGCTGGCGCGCGAGAAGATGAAAGGGCTCGAGGTGGAAGAGGGCCTGATGGTGCGCCCTGTCAACGAAGGTTTTTCGGGCGGCGAGAAGAAGCGTAACGAGATTTTCCAGATGTCGATCCTGGAGCCTCGCCTGGCGATTCTGGATGAGACCGATTCCGGCCTCGACATCGACGCCCTGAAGATTGTGGCGAACGGCGTGAATGCGCTGCGCAGCCCCGAGCGCGCCATCATTGTGGTGACGCATTACCAGAGGCTGCTCAACTACATCGTGCCGGACTTCGTCCACGTCCTGTCGGGCGGGCGCATCGTGAAGTCGGGCGGCAAGGAGTTGGCGCTCGAACTCGAGCACAGGGGCTACGGGTGGCTGGAAGATGCCGTGGCGGCGGGACAGTCGGCGTAGGGCTAGTGACTGTACCGGCGGTCTATGACCGTCGATTCCGACGGCGCGCACAGAGCGCCGCTACAAAAGGGTTTTCCCATCAATGACCGCGGTTAAAGAACAGCAGGACGCTTACTTCTCGACGTTTCAGGCCCGCGAGAGGTTTCTGTCGGACCCGTCGTGGCTCGGCGAGATTCGCCGCGCGGCGATGGAGCGCTTTGCGGAGCTCGGCTTCCCCACCACCCGCCAGGAAGAATGGCGATTCACCAACGTCGCGCCCATCGCCAGAGTTCCCTTTGAGCTTGCCCAGGCCCCCAAGGATGGGGCCCCGCTCGCCAAGCTGCGCGAGCTTCCGATGGCCGACCTCGGCTGCGACCGTCTGGTGTTCGTCAACGGGCGGTTCAGCCCTGAACTTACTCGGCTCGGCGATTCCAGCCAAGGCGTCAAAGTCTGTAACCTTTCGGAAGCTCTGGCCGCGGGCACGCCTTCTATTGAGGAACACCTCGCCCGCCACGCGCGTTTTGACGATCACGCTTTCATCGCCCTCAACACGGCATTCGTCCAGGACGGAGCTTACGTGGAGATTCCCAGAGGCTTGGTCCTCGAGAAGCCGATCTACCTGCTGCATGTCACGGCGGCCAACGGCAGGCCAGGCGTCACCCATCCGCGCAATCTCGTCATCGCCGGCCCGGAAAGCCAGGCCACGATCATCGAGGGATATGTGGCCCTGGACGACGGAGCATACTTCACCAATGCGGTGAGCGAAGTCGTGGTGGGCGATAACGCCGTGACTCACTACTGCCGGCTCCAAAATGAATCGGAGCAGGCTTTCCACTTCGGCGCGCTGAACGTACGCTTGGGGCGCGACGCGAATGCCACAACCTATTCGCTGGGTCTGGGCGCAGCGCTGGCCCGCCAAGAGGTTGCCGTGACGCTCGATGGCGAAGGCTCCGAGTGCCAGCTGAACGGCCTTTATGTCGTCAGTGGCCGCCAGCACATCGACAATTACACGACACTCGACCACGCCCAGCCCCACACCGCGAGCCGGGAATTCTACAAGGGCGTCTTGGACGAGAAATCTTCCGGCGTTTTCCACGGGCGCATCATCGTTCGTCCGGGCGCGCAGAAAACCGACGCCAAGCAGAGCAACAAGAACCTCTTGCTCTCCGACGACGCGACGATCAACACCAAGCCGCAACTCGAGATTTACGCGGACGACGTCAAGTGCACGCACGGCGCCACGATCGGCCAGATCGACCCGGAAGCGGTGTTCTATCTGCGTTCCCGCGCCATCGGCAAGGATGAGGCTCGGCGGATGCTGACGTACGCTTTTGCCAACGACATCATCGGCCGCATCAAGTACGAGCCACTCGCCAGCCGGCTCGGGGACGCGGTCTTCGCGCGGCTGGGCATCGGCCCCGGAAAACAGGAGCCGCAATGACTCTTGAAGAAGTGGATGTCGCGATCAAGAAGATTGTGGACGTACAGGTTGTCCAGGGAGAATTACTGAACCGGCTGGAAAACGCCGTCGAACAGAACACGGTGGCGATTGGCCACAACAGCGAGGCGATTGGCCATATCGGGGAGGCGGTTGCCCGTATCAGTGAGGCAACTGCCCACATCGGTGACGCGACGGCGCGTAATACGGACGCTATCACTCATCTGGCCGACGCCATGCAGGTCATGCAAGCGACCATGCAGCGTCTGTTCGAGCAGATGGACCGCTTCCTCCGCGGCCTGGAAGGCGACGGGCACCGCGGCACCTGACGAATCCTGGGAAGAGTCCGCCGTTTAGTCGCGGATTTGGCAAGGGAGCTAAGATGGCAACCACGACTCGGGAAGTGACCCCAACGACCAAGCCCGCTGGTGCCGCGTTTGACGTCGCCCGCATCCGTCGGGACTTCCCGATCCTAAAAGCAAAGGTCCACGGCAAGCCGCTCGTCTATTTTGACAATGCCGCCACCGCGCAAAAGCCCCGCCAGGTGATCGAGGCGGAGCAGCAGTTCTACCTAAGCCTCTGCTCGAATGTTCACCGCGGCGTGCACTGGCTCAGCGAGAACGCCACGCAGGCTTACGAGGAAGCGCGCGCCAAAGCGCAGCATTTCCTGAACGCCGCCGAGTCGCGGGAGATCATCTTTGTGCGCGGCACCACCGAGGCCATCAACCTGGTGGCGGGCACCTATGGCCGCAAAAACGTTCAGGCCGGCGACGAGGTCGTCATTTCCGCCATGGAGCACCACTCGAACATCGTGCCCTGGCAGATGCTCTGCGAGGAAAAGGGCGCGAAGCTGCGCGTGGCTCCCATCAACGACCGCGGCGAATTGCTCCTCGAGGAGTTCGAGAAGTTGCTGGGGCCGCGGACGAAGCTCGTGGCGGTCACACACGTCTCGAACGTCCTGGGGACGATCAATCCGGTCCGGCAGATCATCGAAATGGCGCATCGCCAAAGCATCCCCGTCCTCCTCGATGGTGCGCAGGCGGCCGTGCACGTCAAAGTCGACGTTTGCGCGCTCGACTGCGACTTCTACACGGTTTCCGGCCACAAGCTCTACGGGCCGACGGGCATCGGCTTGCTTTACGGCAAAGCCAAACTGCTCGAAGCGATGCCGCCCTATCACGGCGGGGGCGACATGATCAGCTCGGTCTCTTTCGAGAAGACCCTATACAACGTCATCCCCTGCAAGTTCGAAGCGGGGACGCCCAACATTGCCGGCACGCTCGGCCTGGGGGCAGCGATTGACTATCTCGATGCCCTGGGACTTGAGAACGCGGCGCGCTATGAGCACCAATTGCTGATGTACGCCACGGATGCCCTCTCACGAATTCCCGGGTTGCGCATCGTGGGCACGGCGAAGGAAAAGGCCTCGGTCATCTCGTTTGTCATGGACGGCCTGCACCCGCACGACGTGGGGACGGTCCTCGACCAGGAAGGCATTGCGGTGCGCACCGGCCACCATTGCGCGCAGCCGCTCATGGACCGCTTCGGTGTGCCGGCCACCACGCGAGCCTCGCTCGTGTTCTACAATACGTTTGAAGAGATCGACGTGCTGGTGAAGGGGCTGCACAAAGTCAGGGAGATACTGGGCTGATGTCGGACCTGCACGCGCTCTATCAGGAAGTCATCCTCGACCACTGCAAGCGGCCGCACAACTTCCGGCCCATGCCGGATTCGAACCGCACGGCGCAGGGCTACAACCCGCTCTGCGGCGACAAGGTCACGCTGTTCGTCAAGCTCGATGGAGACCGCATCTTCGACGTCAGCTTCCAAGGTTCCGGCTGCGCCATCTCCACCGCCTCGGCGTCGCTGCTGACCGAGACGGTGAAGGGCAAGACGCTCGCGGAAGTCGAGTCGATTTTCGCGGGATTTCACGACCTGGTGACCGGAAAGGCCAAGACCGACGGCAAAGGCCCGGCGCTGGGGAAGCTGGCGGTTTTCTCCGGGGTCTCGGAATTTCCAGTGCGCGTCAAATGCGCGACACTCGTCTGGCACACCTTGCGGAGCGCCCTCCAGGGCGGCGAGGCGGTCGCCACCACGGAATGAAAGTGCAACCAGGAGCAGCTCGATGAACGCTCTCGAAGCCATTCAGTTCCAGGACAAGATCATTGACGAAGTCCTGCGTAAGACCTACGACCCGGAGATACCGGTCAATATCTACGAACTCGGGCTGATTTACGAGGTGAAGATCGATCCGGCGGAGGGTCTCGCGCACGTGAAGATGACGCTGACCGCGCCCGGCTGTCCCGCGGCGATCTCGCTCCCGGGGGAAGTCGAAGACAAGATCCGGCGGCTCAACCATCCGGAAATCAAAGACGTCAAGGTGGAAGTGGTTTGGGATCCCCCTTGGGACCCCAGCAAGATGTCGGAGGCGGCGCGGCTGCAACTGGGAATGTTCTGACGTCGAGACGGCCCGCCGGGCCGTCTAAAGGAACGAGACGTTCCAGCGGAACGTCTCTACGAGTTATGAAATTTAGCTCACAGGAAGAGTACGGACTCCGCTGCCTGCTGCGCATCGCGCGCGACGGTGGGCGCACGGGCCTGACCATTCCCGAAATCAGTGAGACGGAGGGGATCTCGAGTTTCTATGTCGCCAAGCTCCTCCGCGTTCTGCGCCGCGGAGGACTGTTGAAGAGCTCGCGCGGCAAAATCGGCGGCTACACGCTTGCCCGGCCGCCAAGCCAGATTGTGGTCGGTGAGGCCTTGGCGATTCTCGGCGGCCGCTTGTTCGAATCCGATTTCTGCACGGACCACGCCGGCGCGGCCAAAATCTGTACGAGCTCGGTGGACTGCTCGATCCGCTCGCTCTGGCAGGCCGTCCAGGAGATGGTGGACCGCGTGTTGAGCCGGACAACGCTCGCCGACCTGCAAGGCAGCGAACACGAGACCGCAACCCTCGTAACCCCACTCGTCCAGATTTCCGATGGCCCGCTCGGCTTCTCCCTGCAGGCCCGCGCCCCCGAAAAACACGAGTAATCAAATCGGTCACGCACTAAGCCCAACTCACCCTCAATCGGAAAGCTGATCCCTCCGCTCATAAAACCCGCTCCGCCCGGTTTTTCTTTTCCCGCGCCTTTTAGTTGCATCGACCCGCTGTTGGAGTAATCTATCGGCCCAAGTCCGAAGCTTCGCAGGCTTTTGGCCGCGAGGTCCTCTCCAGGGGGTATTCGCGATGAAAAGACAAGCACCACGCAAAGCGGCTGGCTTCAACCGCCGCGAATTCATCAAGAGCGCCGGAGTGATTGCCGGCGGCCTCTCCGCAGCGACGCGGGGCGGCGCGGATACTTCTGCACATCCCTCTCCGGTTCGATTCGCGCCCCAAGCGGGACTGACGCAGGTCTCGGCGAATCTTTATCTGCTGCGCGACACGTGCAACGTCTATGTACTCAAGAACGGTGACCGCGCTCTGCTCATCGACTTCGGGTCAGGCCACATCTTGAAGCTGCTCGGCCAGATCGGCGTCACGAAGGTGGACGCCATTCTCCACACGCACCACCACCGAGACCAATGCCAGGGAGACGCTCGCGCCGTGGCGGAACGCATTCCCATCCACGTCCCGGCGCACGAGCGTTATCTCTTTGAGGATGCGGAGAACTTCTGGCGCAATCGGAGAGTCTTCCATCTCTACTACGTCCGGAATGATTTCTTCACGCTCACCCGCAACGTCCCTGTGGCCGGCGTGTTGCACGACTACGACAAATTCCAGTGGGGACCTTACGAGCTCCTGATCTTTCCAACTCCCGGGCACACGCTCGGCTCCATCAGCCTGGTGGGAAATGTGGATGGAAAGAAAGTGGCGTTCTCCGGCGACCTGATCCACTCTCCGGGAAAAGTCGTGAACCTCTACGAGCTCCAGTACCAGTACGGCAGCCCGGATGGCGTCGATTTCGCCATCTTCTCGCTGGCTAAGTTGCGGGAACTCGCGCCCGAGCTCGTCTGCCCATCGCACGGCGAGCCTTTCCCTTCTCCGCAAGCCGGCATGACGGACCTGATTGGCAAGCTCAAGGGCTGGTACGAATCTTATTCGCCGGGTTCGTCGCTGACGGTTGAGCACAAACCCTTCGCCGTGACGCCGCATCTGATCTGCGCGCACCAGACCACTTCCTCCTTCTACGCCATCATCAGCGACAGCGGCAAAGCGCTCTTTGTGGACTACGGCTCGGCGAGCTGGAACTTTTTTGAAGGGTTCAACACCGCCGCGCCGGTCAATGACCGGATGCGCTTTGTCGAGCACACCATTCCGGAGCTCAAGGCACAATACGGCCTTAAGTCGATCGACGTCGCCATGCCCAGCCACATGCACGACGACCATCTGAACGGCTTTCCTCATCTCGTGCGCCACTACGGCGCTAAGATCTGGTGCTTCGAAAACATGGTCGACGTCCTCCAGAAGCCGCGCGGCTACAACTTGGGCTGCATCCTGGCGGAGCCCATCAAGGTCGACCGGTCGATCCGTCACGGCGAGAAGTTCAGGTGGGAGGAATTCGAATTCACGGTGTTTCATTCCCCCGGCCACACGGAGTACCAGATGGCCATGTTCGCGGAGATCGACGGCGCGCGCGTGGCCTTCACGGGCGACGCGCTCTTCCCCGCCGATCCCGGTGCGCCGTATCAGCTCCGCCACAACCTCATCTTCCGCAATTGGGTGGAAAACGACAGTCACGTGAGATCCCTGCGCACCATCCTGGAGCACGAACCCACACTGATCGCGCCCGGCCATGGTAAACCGTTCCTCGGCGTCAAGGAGGATATGGAGGACCTGAAGCATCGTCTCGAAAAACACCAGGAGTATTTCTATTCCGTCATCGCCGACCCGGACTGCAACTTCGGGATGAACCCGAGCTGGGTGCGGCTCTACCCCTACCAACTCCAGGCGCGCGCGGGCTCGAGTGTGCCGGTCGAGCTGCACGTCAGGAATTACCGCGCCAAGCCCATGCAGATGGAAGCCGCGCTGGTGCTGCCCGCAGGCTGGGGCGCCTCGCCCGAAGTGGCGGAACTCAGTGTGCCTGCCAGTGGCGATTCCAGCGCCGGCTTTACTCTGACGGTCCCGCAGGACTGGGATCGAGCCATGCCGCGCGTCGCGCTCGCCGCCGACATCATGGCCGACGGGCAATACCTGGGCGAGATTGCCGAAGGCGTCGTGGACGTTGGCTTCTGAACCCGCTGGGCAGCCAAGCCCGTGGGCGAATGAGTCTGCTTTCCGGGGGTTCATCGGTGCACGCACGAAAAGTCATCTCTCTGCTCATCATCTCAACTGTCGCCGGGGCTCAGCTTTCTCTCGGCCAAACCAGGAAGGCAGGAAATCCTGAAGAAGAACTCCCGCCCAACATTACGCAGCTCACCGGCTTCGGTGAGCGCGCCGCGTGGTCGCCGGACGGCAAGCGCGTCGCTTTCATGAGCAGGAGCTTTGGCGACGCGTTTGAGATTGACCTGGTGACAAAGCACATCCGCCTCCTCACCGGGCATTTTCAGCACAGCGGATTCCTGCGCGTCCAATACCTGCCGAATGGCGACTTCTTTCTTATCGGTGCGCGAACCTTTAAGGACATCCGCTCGACGCGCGAACACGATCAGGAGATGTGGGTGATGAGGGCCGATGCGAAATCGCCGCCCGAGGCGCTCGGGCAGAAAATCTCCGAAGGCGTGGCCATCTCGCGGAAGCGCCGGAAGATCGCCTGGGCCAACACCCACGGGCAATACCCGGAACTCCTCGCGTTAGGCGAATCGGCAATCTACACTGCGGACCTCAAGTACAGCGATGGCGTGCCGACCCTCGTCAACAAGCAGGAGGTCGCGCGCGCCCGGGCGCCGCAGTGTACGCTCGAGGCCCAGGACTTCCGCCGCGACGATGCCGAGCTGATCTACACGTGCTACACGCACCCTCTCGCCGATGTGATGGGTGTGGACCTCGAATCCGACAACACCACGGTTTACCGCCGCGTTCCCGGGGAGTACAACGAGGTGGAAGGCATTTCGCCGGACGGCGAGTGGACACTCGTCGAATCGAGCCGCGGCCAGAACGTTCCGGACGCGGACAAG